>QZKU01000032.1 GCA_003598085.1 Candidatus Abyssobacteria bacterium SURF_5 | reverse complement strand
CCCCCGCTCCCGCTCTTCGGGCGCGTTGTCGATGTCCTCGAATTTCTTTACGTCCGCAAGCCCTTTATTCGACAGGCACCGCGTGATCGCCGATGTCAACGTGGTCTTCCCGTGATCCACGTGTCCAATGGTGCCTACATTTACGTGCGGCTTCGTCCGCTCGAATTTTTGCTTGGCCATGTATTGCCGCCTCCTGTCCTTTCCAAATATCTTCCTTCAGGAAGTTATCCAGTTATCCTCTCGACAATTGAATCAGCCAAGGTTTTGGGCATGATCCCATAGTGAGAGAACTGCATTGTATAGGTTGCCCGTCCTTGTGTTTTCGACCGCAGATCGGTCGCGTACCCGAACATTTCTGCCAGTGGAACGAGGGCGTTCACCAGTTTCGTGTTCCCGCGGGTCTCGATTCCCTCGATGCGCCCCCGTCGGGAGTTTATATCTCCGAGCACGTCGCCCATATAAACTTCGGGCACGACGACTTCGACCTTCATAATCGGTTCGAGCAACTGCGGGTCGGCTTTTGAGCCGGCATCGCGAAAAGCCATTGAGCCGGCGATCCTGAATGCAAGATCGGAGGAATCAACCTCATGATATGACCCATCGAGCAGCGAAACCTTGACGTCCACGACTGGATATCCGGCGATAATACCGTTTTCAAGGGCTTCTTGGACCCCTCGTTCGATCGAAGTGATATATTCTTTGGGAATGGCTCCGCCGATCACGTTATTGATAAACTCGAATCCCTTCCCGCGATCCTGCGGTTCGACCCGCAGTTTGACATGGCCGTACTGTCCGCGCCCGCCGCTTTGCCTGATGAATTTTCCTTCTCCCTGCGCGGCTTTTGTGACGCTCTCTTTATATGCGACCTGGGGTTTTCCGACATTCGCTGTGACCGAGAACTCACGCAGCATGCGGTCGATAATGATTTCCAGATGCAGTTCCCCCATGCCCTCGATAATTGTCTGGCCGGTCTCCGTGTCCACTTTGACTTTAAAAGTGGGATCCTCATCGGCCAACTTCCTCAGGGCCGTCGCCAATTTTTCCTGGTCTGCTTTCGTCTTCGGTTCGATAGCGACCGAGATGACGGGTTGCGGGAATTTCATGCTTTCGAGGACAATCTGATGATTGATATCGCACAGGGTATCCCCGGTAGTGGTGTCTTTAAAGCCGACTGCCGCCACGATATCTCCGGTCCGTACCACCGTCACGTCCTGCCGCTTATTTGCATGCATCAGGAGGAGTCTTCCGATGCGCTCTCTCCCTCTGCGAACGGGGTTATAAATCATCTGACCCGTTTTCGCGGTTCCGGAGTAGACACGGAAGTAAGTCAACTTTCCGACAAACGGGTCGTTCATAACCTTGAATGCGAGAGCGGCGAAAGGTTCGTCATCGCTCGGGTGCCGGAGTTCATCCTTCTTCTTTGTGGGAGAAAATCCTTGCACCGGTAATACGTCTATCGGGGCCGGCAGATATTTTATGATGGCGTCGAGAAGAATTTGGATGCCTTTGTTCCGGAAGGCGGCTCCGCACAGGACGGGGAACAGTTTTCCGGCAAGCGTGCAGCGTCTGAGGGCGGCCTCGATCTCCTCCTGGGGTATTGTTTTTCCTTCGAGGTACTTTTCGGTGATTTCGTCATCTTCTTCGGCCAGTATCTCTATGATGGCGTGGTGTCCGGCCTCGGCTGCAGCCGCAAGCTCGGCGGGCACAGGGATTTCATCATATGTTGCGCCGAGACTCTCATCATCGTAATGATAAGCTTTCATAGAGACGAGGTCGACCATCCCGGAGAAGCTTTCCTCGCGGCCCACCGGCATCTGTATGGCGACGGGTTTGGCGCCCAGGCGGGTACGCATCGATTTGACGCACATGTCCATGTCTGCGCCGACGCGGTCCATTTTGTTGACGAATGCGATGCGGGGAACCCGGTATTTATCGGCCTGCCGCCATACTGTTTCCGTTTGCGGTTCGACTCCGGCAACGCCGTCAAAGACGGCAATGGCGCCATCGAGCACTCTCAGAGACCGTTCGACTTCGACCGTGAAATCGACGTGGCCGGGCGTATCGATGATATTGATGCGGTGGTTTTTCCAATAGCAGGTGGTCGCAGCGGAAGTGATGGTGATACCCCGCTCCTTTTCCTGTTCCATCCAGTCCATCTCTGCGGCGCCTTCGTGCACCTCGCCCATCTTGTACGTGCGGCCGGTATAGTAGAGGATCCGTTCGGTGATCGTTGTCTTGCCGGCGTCGATGTGAGCCATGATTCCGATATTGCGCGTGTGTGACAGAGGATGGCGCCGATCCATTTTATCTCGTGAAGGCATACCAGACTGCGTGCGCCCACGGCCGACCGTTGGCGTATTTCCTTTGCCGTTTATTTTTCCTGCTGCTGCGTTATCCATAATTAATATCTGTCAAAGCCGATTACCAGCGATAATGGGCAAATGCCTTGTTCGCTTCGGCCATCCTGTGGGTATCCTCTTTTTTCTTAATTGATGATCCTTCGCCCTTATAGGCGTCCATAAACTCGCCTGCCAATTTTTCCTGCATGGTCTTCTCATTTCGCTGGCGCGCGAAGCTGATGATCCAGCGCATGGCGAGGCTGGTTCGCCGTTCCGATCTCACTTCGACGGGCACCTGATAGGTAGAGCCGCCGACGCGGCGGGATTTCACTTCGAGAACGGGCTTCACGTTATTGAGCGCTTTGTGAAAGACGTCCAGGACGTCGGTGTTCAGGCGTCGAGCCGCGATTTCGAGTGCGGCATAGACGGTCTCCTCAGCAATGCTTTTTTTTCCGCGCGCCATGAGGGTACTGATAAAGCTGGAAACCAGCTGGCTATTGTATTTCGGGTCGGGCAGAGGCGCCCGTTTTACTGCTGCTTTCCTTCGAGGCATCTGGCTATCTCCTGACAATAAAAATCGGCATCACGTACGTTGCTCACTTCGTGTGGGATCCCGTAACTCCCGGCGCCGTGAGGGCAACTCGTGGTGCCGTAAAAAATAAGGCTTCGCGTCCTTACTTGGGACGTTTCGCTCCATATTTCGAGCGTCCGCGGCGGCGATCCTGCACACCCATCGTGTCGAGAGTTCCGCGCACGATATGATAACGAACGCCCGGAATATCCTTAACTCGCCCGCCCCGCACCAGGACAACCGAATGCTCTTGCAGGTTGTGACCTACGCCCGGGATGTAAGCAGTGATCTCGATCCCATTGGTAAGTCGAACCCTGGCGACTTTTCGGAGGGCCGAATTAGGTTTTTTAGGAGTCACGGTGTAGACCCTGGTACAGACGCCGCGCCGTTGGGGACATCTCTGCAGGGCTGGCGCCGCCGTTTTCACTTTCGGCTGTGAGCGCCCTTGTTTCACCAATTGACTGATTGTGGGCAATGTAAGTTCTCCCACCTCTAATGGTTTTGCGCTCCCGGCTGCACGTGCAATGCCGGGAAGGGCTACAGTTACACCCGCATGGGGCACAGATTTCTAGTATACTGATTCGAGAGCCTCTTGTCAAGCCCCTTCTTCTTGTTCTAATCTTGTTCTACCTGTTCGCTGGTTTCGGCCTGGGCCTCGCCGTCACCGGCCGGAACGAGCGGCGGCTGCTCGGGCACAGGCACGGCAATGACCGGCTGCTCGAAATCGATCGTCAGATCCTTGTAGAATTTCGAGCCTGTGCCGGCCGGCACCAGATGTCCGATGATAACGTTCTCTTTCAGCCCTCTGAGCTCGTCGATGCGGCCGCTGATTGCGGCTTCCGTCAGAACGCGCGTGGTCTGCTGGAAGGCTGCGGCTGCGATGAAACTGTCGGTTCCAAGTGAGGCCTTAGTGATGCCGAGAAGGATCGGTTTCGCGGAGGCAGGTTCTCCGCCTTCGCGGATGACGTGATCATTCTCCTCCTGGAATTTGGTCTTATCGACCTGTTGATTGGTGAGGAAGTTGGTATCGCCCGGGTTTTCAATTTTCACTTTTTTGAGCATCTGGCGGATCATGATTTCGATATGCTTATCGTTGATGCGCACACCCTGCAGCCGGTAGACTTCCTGAATCTCGCTCAGGAGATACTCCTGCAGGCGCTTTTCGCCGGAGACTCTCAGAATGTCCTGGGGGACGACCGGTCCATCGATCAACTGTTGCCCTGCGACGACGCGGTCGCCGGTATGAACGTTCAGGTGTTTTCCGTGCGGAATCAGGTACTCGCGCTCTTTTCCGGTTTTCGGGACGATCTTGATTTTGCGCAGCCCTTTCTGGTATCCGCCCAGTTCGATGATTCCATCGATTTCGGAGATGATCGCGGGGTCCTTCGGCTTGCGCGCCTCGAACAGTTCCGCGACTCGAGGAAGACCGCCAGTGATGTCTTTGGTCTTGCTGAATTTTCTGGGCGTCTTCGCCAGGACTTCGCCGGCAAAAACCTGTTGGCCATCGTCCACGGTGATGTGAGCACCGACCGGGACGGTGTAGAAGTCGAGGACTTTTTCAGGGTGTTCGGCGTCCACGATTGAAATCTGCGGATGCTTGTCCTCTTTATGTTCAATGATGATTCGGTTGCGCGATCCGGTGACGAGATCGAGTTCCTCGTGCATGGTCAGCGCTTCAATAATATCCTCGTATTTCACCTTGCCCGAGGTCTCCGTCACAATGGAACGGATATAGGGGTCCCAGACGGCGAGCAACTCGCCCTTCTTGATCCTCTGTTTTTCCTCCACTTTGACGACGGCGCCGGCCGGCACTGCGAATCGTTCGAGTTCGCGATCGTTTTCGCCGACAATGATGATATCTCCTCCTCGTCCGGCGACCACGGTTTCGCCCTTCACGTTCTTGACCGTACGCAGTCCGACGTACTGAACGATACCGGAATTCAGGACGCGAATCGTTGATTCTTCAACCTGGGTGCTCGCGGTTCCGCCGATATGGAACGTGCGCATGGTGAGCTGAGTTCCCGGCTCTCCGATGGACTGAGCGGCAATTATGCCGACCGCCTCGCCCTGTTCGACGAGTTGTCCGGTGGCCAGGTTCCGGCCGTAACATCTCACGCACAATCCTCGTTCGGATTCGCAGGTGAGCACGGAGCGAATTCGCAGATTATCGATACCTCTGGTTTCGATTTCGTCGGCATCTTTTTCGTCGATTTCCTTGCCCGCCTCGACCAGCACTTCTTTCGATTTCGGGTCCATGATATCGTCGAGTGCGACGCGGCCGATGATCCGCTCCTTATAGCGTTCAACCTGTTCCTTGCTCTCGAGCATGGCCTGAACGGCAATCCCGTTGAGCGTGCCGCAGTCGATTTCGTTGATGATCACGTCCTGAGCCACGTCAACGAGTCGACGGGTGAGGTAGCCCGCATCGGCGGTTTTGAGAGCGGTATCGGCAAGTCCTTTGCGCGCTCCGTGTGTGGAGATGAAGTATTCGAGCACGCTCAGGCCCTCTCGGAAGTTGCTGCGGATGGGGTTCTCGATGATTTCCCCGGACGGCTTCGCCATTAATCCGCGCATACCGGCGAGCTGACGTATTTGCTGTTTGCTGCCGCGGGCGCCGGAGCTGGCCATCAGGTAGATGCCGTTAAACCCGTTCTTGTCGGTCTTAAGTTCTTCGAACATTTTGTCCGCGACTTTTTCAGTGCAATGGGTCCACGCATCGATGATTTTATTGTAGCGTTCTCCGCCGGTGATCAGGCCGCGCTGGTACTGCGAATCGATTTCATCGACCAGCTTTTCCGTCTGCGCGACCAACTCCTTCTTGTCTTTCGGGATCACCAGGTCGTTGACCGCGATCGAGATGCCGGCGTTGGTAGATTCGCGGAATCCGATCTCCTTGAGGCGATCGAGCACCTCGACGGTCTTATCGTGCCCGAGACGCTCATAGCAGTCCCCGATGAGGCGGCCAAGATCCTCCTTGCTCAGTTCGGTATTGACAAACTGGAGTTCTTTCGGCAGTCCGTCATTGAAGAGCACGCGGCCGGCGGTGGTTTCCAGAAGTGCTCCGTTGCTGCGCAGAAAGATCCTGGCGTGCAGGTCAACGATTCCGTTATCGAGCGCCAGAAGTACTTCATCCTTGTCGCGGAATCTTCGTCCCTCGCCCTTGGCGCCTTGTCTTTCTTTTGTCAGGTACGAGATGCCGAGCACCATGTCTTGCGAGGGCGTCACGACTGGCCTGCCGCTTGCAGGAGAAAAGATGTTGTTGGACGAAAGCATGAGCACGCGTGCTTCGAGTTGAGCCTCGGGAGAGAGCGGCACATGGACGGCCATCTGGTCGCCGTCGAAGTCGGCGTTAAAGGCCGCGCACACGAGCGGATGAATTCGAATGGCTTTCCCTTCAATGAGGACGGGCTCGAACGCCTGGATGCCGAGGCGGTGAAGCGTCGGAGCGCGGTTAAGCAGCACGGGGTGTTCGCGGATAACGTCTTCGAGGATATCCCACACCTCGTGTTTCGCCTGGGCAATGGTTTTCTTTGCCGCCTTAATAGTGGTGGCGAGATTGCGTTCGCGGAGTTTCTGCATGATAAACGGTTCGAAGAGTTCGAGAGCCATCTTTTTCGGCAGGCCGCACTGGTGGAGTTTGAGTTCGGGTCCGACGACGATAACGGAGCGGCCGGAGTAGTCGACGCGTTTGCCGAGCAGGTTCTGCCGGAAACGGCCCTGCTTTCCCTTGAGCATGTCGCTGAGCGACTTGAGCGGGCGGTTTCCTGCTCCGAGTACGGTGCGCCCGTGGCGTCCATTATCGAACAGAGCGTCTACCGCCTCTTGCAGCATTCGTTTTTCATTGCGAACGATGACATCCGGCGCCTTCAGCTCGATGAGGCGCTTGAGGCGATTGTTGCGGTTGATGACGCGCCGGTACAGATCGTTCAGATCGCTGGTGGCGTAGCGTCCGCCTTCGAGTGGAACAAGCGGCCGCAGGTCGGGCGGGATGACGGGGACGACGTCGAGGATCATGTGGGACGGCTTGTTGCCGGATTGGCGGATAGCCTCTGCGATCCGGAGGCGCTTATTGATTTTCTTCTTCTTTTGCTTCGAATTGGATTCCTTGAATTCGGCGTGGAGTTCCTTGGTCAACTTATCGATGTCGATTTCTTCGAGAAGCTGTTTGATGGCCTCCGCCCCCATTTTTGCCTCGAAGTCGTAGCCGAATTCTTCGCGCGCCTTGCGATATGCGTCCTCGGAGAGAGTCTGCATCTTTTTCAGGGGAGTTTTTCCGGGATCGATGACGATGTATTCTTCAAAGTAGAGGACCTTCTCGAGGGAGCGCACGCTCAGGTCAAGCATGTTTCCGATGCAACTGGGGGTTGTCTTGAAGAACCAGATGTGAGAGACGGGCGAGGCGAGTGTGATATGTCCCATTCGCTCGCGCCTGACGCGGGCTTCGGTCACCTCGACGCCGCACCGGTCGCAGGTGATGCCGCGATGTTTGACTTTTTTGTACTTCCCGCAACTGCACTCCCAGTCTTTGACGGGCCCGAAGATCTTTTCGCAGAACAGGCCGTCCTTCTCAGGCTTGAAGGTGCGGTAATTGATGGTTTCCGGCTTCTTCACCTCGCCGCGCGACCATTTGCGGATGGTCTCGGGAGAGGCGACTTTAATCATGATGGCGTCGAATTTCTCACCGGCTGTTAATGCATAATTCGCCAAGGTTTCTACCCCCTCAAAAATTATCCTATATCAGGAGAGGTCTCCGCCGAAGGGTCCGACTATGCGTGGCGGGGTATCCTCTCCATCTTCGACTTTTTTCAGTTTTTGAACATCGAGGCACAGCCCCTGCATCTCATTGAGAAGCACGTTGAAGGATTCGGGCGTGCCGGTCTCCAGATGTTGCTGTCCTTTCACGATCGCCTCGTACGCTTTGGCGCGGCCGGTGACGTCGTCGCTCTTGATGGTAAGCAGTTCCTGGAGGATATTGGCCGCTCCGTATGCCTCGAGCGCCCACACTTCCATTTCGCCGAATCGCTGACCGCCAAACTGCGCCTTTCCGCCCAGCGGTTGCTGGGTGACCAGGGAATATGGTCCGATAGCGCGGGCATGGATTTTGTCGTCGACGAGGTGCGCCAGCTTCATGATGTAAATGTAGCCGACGGTGATTTCCTGGTCGAACGGCCTTCCAGTGCGTCCGTCGGAGAGCACGGTTTTGCCCTCTTCCGGTAATCCGGCCTTGGAGAGGAATGCCCGGATTTCCTGCTCATTGGCGCCGCTGAATACGGGCGATACGACCCTCATATCCAGTTTCTTGGTTGCCCATCCCAAGTGAGTTTCCAGGATCTGGCCCACGTTCATCCGCGAAGGCACGCCCAGCGGGTTCAAAATGATTTCCACCGGCGTTCCGTCGGGAAGGACGGGCATATCCTCCTCGGGGAGGATCTTGGCAACGACGCCCTTGTTTCCATGGCGGCCGGCCATCTTATCGCCGACCGAGAGCTTGCGTTTTGCGGCAACGTATACTTTCACCATTTTGATGACGCCGGGCGGGAGTTCATCTCCTTTTTTCAGCAGGTCGAGTGACTGCTCCTTGTGAGCGAGCAGCACATTTTCTCTTTCCTGGGTCTGAAGCAGAAGCTTTTCCAGGCCGGCTTGAATGTCCTTATCCGAGACCTTGAGCTGGTACAAGTGTGCGTAGCTCGCCTTTTCAATATCCTCGGCGCGAATGATGTGGCGCTGCTTGAAGACAACCTCTTCGGTCTTTCCGTCTACGACGTCATTGCTGGCGCGGGATCCGTCCAGTAGTTTCTTGGCAGCCTCCATGCACTCTGCATGGAGGCGCGTGATTTCATACTCGTATTTTTCTTCGATCTTTCTCTGTTCGCGCTTCTCGCTGACTTTTGCTTTTTCGCCCTGTCCCCGTTCTTTCCGGGAGAACACTTTTACGTCGATGACGGTGCCTTCCACTCCGGGAGGGACGCGCAGGGAGGCGTCGCGCACGTTTTCCGCCTTTTCGCCAAAGATTGCGCGCAGCAGCTTCTCCTCGGGGGCCAGCTCGGTTTCGCCTTTCGGGCTGACTTTGCCGACCAGGATGTCGCCGTAGCGGACTTCCGCGCCAATGCGAACGATACCGTCTTCGTCCAGGTCTTTGAGCGCCTCCTCGCTGACATTGGGGATATCGCGGGTGATCTCTTCGCGACCAAGCTTGGTGTCGCGCGATTCGATCTCGAATTCCTCGATATGGATCGACGTGAACATGTCCTCTTTGACGACTTTTTCGCTCACCAGGATGGCGTCTTCAAAGTTGTATCCTTCCCATGGCATGAAAGCGACCAGCACATTGCGGCCGAGCGCGAGCTCGCCGCCGTCGGTGGCAGGCCCATCTGCGATAATCTCATCCTTCTTGACTTTGTCCCCTTCCTTCACGATAGGACGCTGGTTAATGCAAGTGCCCTGATTGGAGCGGACAAACTTCTGGAGCCAATAGATGTCTTCCTGGGCGACGCTTTCGCCGGGCGCGGTTCCGCGCCTCCGGACAATGATGCGTTCGGCGGTGACGCTTTCGACGGTTCCACTGTGGTGGGCCACGATGACTGCGCCCGAATTCTTGGCCGTCACCATTTCCAGCCCGGTGCCAACGAGGGGAGCCTCGGCGACCAGGAGCGGAACGGCCTGGCGCTGCATGTTTGATCCCATGAGAGCACGGTTGGCATCGTCATGTTCGAGGAAAGGCACCAGCGCGGCGGCGACGCTTACCAGTTGTTTCGGCGAGACGTCCATGTAGTCGATCTTGTCGGCCGGCATCAATTTGAAGTCGCCCAGGTGCCTGCACAGGGCGTATTCATTGACGAACCGGTTGCGTTTGTCCAGCGGCGCATTCGCCTGCGCAATGACGTAGCGGTCTTCTTCGTAGGCGGAAAGGTAATCGATTTTTTCGGTGACCCGGCCTTTTTCTACTTTACGGTAAGGCGTTTCGAGGAACCCGAACTTGTTGATTCTGGCATATGTGCTCAATGACGCCATCAAGCCGATGTTCGGCCCTTCCGGCGTTTCCACCGGGCAGATGCGGCCGTAGTGCGTGGGATGCACGTCGCGCACTTCGAAGCCCGCCCGCTCCCGGCTCAGACCGCCGGGTCCGAGCGCGCTGAGGCGGCGTTTGTGGGTGAGTTCAGCCAGCGGATTGGTCTGATCCATGAAGTGCGAGAGCTGGCTCCGTCCGAAGAAATCCTTGATAACGGCGCTGACCGGCTTCGGGTTGATCAGACTCTGCGGAGTCACGGCGTCCATTTCCTGAAAGTTCATGCGCTCCTTGATGGTGCGTTCCATGCGGACGAGCCCGATGCGAATCTGATTTGCCAGCAACTCCCCGACCGAGCGAACGCGGCGATTGCCGAGGTGGTCAATGTCATCGATCGAGCCTTCTCCGTTTTTCAGGCGGATGAGGTAGCGGATAGTCTCAATGACGTCTTCCGGCCGGAGGGTCAGCGTCTCCATCGGGATATCGAGATTCAATCTTCTGTTGATCTTGTACCTCCCCACCGGCGAAAGATTGTAGCGGGACGGATCAAAGAAGGTCTTTTCGAAAAGGGTTTTAGCGGTGTTGACGGTCGCCGGATCGCCTGGACGCATGCGGCGGTACATTTCGATAAGTGAATCGCTGGTTGTCTTAATATGGTCGGCGTCGAGCGTTTTCAGCAGCGCCATCGTCTCGTTAGGCGTTTTGAACTTCAGGAGCCAGATGTCTTTGATGCCGGCCTCCTGCATTGCAGTCAGCGTGCGCTTGGTTATCTTCTCTCGTGATGCGGCGATAATCTCGCCCGTTGCAGGATCGACGACGTCCTTGGCAAGCGTGCGATCGATCAGCGAATCGATATCGAAACGCGCGCCCTCCGTCATGGCTTTCACCTGGCCCAACCTGACCTCTTCGAAGTCGTACATCAGGTGCAGGATTTCTTCGTCCTTTTCGTATCCGAGCGCGCGCAGAAAGGCGGTGGCAACGATGCGGGTGCGGCGATCGATATGCATGTAAAGAACATCATTAATGTCGAATTCGAATTCAACCCAGGCGCCACGGTAGGGTATGATACGCCCGGACAAGAGCATTCGTCCCGACGGGTGCTGTTTTTCTTCAAAACAGACCCCGGGGGAGCGATGCAACTGGCTCACGACCACCCGCTCGGCGCCATTGATGATGAATGTTCCCTTCTCCGTCATCAACGGCAGCTCTCCAACAAAAACATCCTGCTCTTTTATTGCGATCGGCTGCTTATTGCCGGTGGAATCCTCTTCGTAGAGCACCAATCTGATTTTCGCCTTCAGCGAGGCGGCGTACGTCATGCCACGCTTTTGGCACTCAGCGACGGAATATTTTGGAGCACTCAGCGAATAGGAGACAAATTCAAGCGAGGAGAGACCATCATGCGAGATAATGGGAAAGACATCGGTGAATACCGCCTGCAGGCCCTCGTTTACGCGCGCGTCGGGCGGGGTATCCATTTGCAGAAAAGTATCGTAGGACTCCTTCTGAACCTCGATCAGATTCGGAAGTTCGATGATATCAGGAATTTTTGAGAACGTGTAACGTTCCTTAGACGTGGCTTTTTTTACTGCCATAAAGTCATGCCCCCAAATGGATTGATTAAAGTGGGAATAGATCCTTCAGCTGGAAAATTCGTGGAGCAAGGACACCAAGGCTCCTAGATGGATTACGCAAAAAGTCACTATACCACATTATTTTCGAAAAGTCAACTGCGGTTTTTTTCGGCCAATTTTTACGGCCCTAGATCTTAATAATATGCCATTTATCCGGCCGGGCTGCTAGAACGACGTGAAATGACGGCACCAATGACAATTTCCTGCTTACAGGAGATTTGTCGGCTAAGAAGCCCCTTGCGGATATTTGCGACAGGCGAATCAGGCTAAACCGGGTCCATTAACCCCAGGAATTCAAGGAATTCTTTTTCCGACCCGTGCTTTTTTCGACGATTCCAACGGTTAACCCTCGCCCAATACCGCGTATCCCGGTCGAGGTTCAAGAAATGTATTTTCTTCAGTTCACGCTTTGAAAGGTGACCCCGCCACGAATGGCCACACTCAGCCGCTTTGTTCAATTCCACAGAGAGAATTTTCCTGCCGGTCTTATCCATCCGCAGCACGAATGGATGTTCTCTGCAAACCGCCGGCCTGCTCTCATAGGCGATGCACCGGTTCGCCCGAAGCAAGAAGCAGGTGTCGTCGATTTCGCGAAGACACATCGCCTTCTTATCAGCTTCTGCAGGGCCGAACCGCACCCAAATTATCGAGCCCCGGGTGGCTTGAATCCTTGAAGATCCAACGAATTGGACGATTTTATCCGCAGGAAGAGCCGTGTGTTTCATGAGGCTGCGGACGTCCTCGTCGGTTACCGGCACCCAGAGCGAACAGCAGGAACCGCATTTTTCACAGGAGAAGCGAAAATGCTCGGATCCTTTGATCTGATGTTTGTTTTCTTGTTTCGCGGACGCGGATGAGATAGCTTTAACATCCCCCGCAACCCATGGCCGGGGCGGACTGGCGGTGTAAATCTCTTTGTAAATAACTCTACTATAAGAGTACAAGAAACAACCTGTTTTGTCAAGTCCCGCCCAACACCTGACTTATGTCATCAACCTTACAGCCAGCCCGCCCGCCGTGGAATCATAGTTTAAGAGGAGAAGGAATGTTTAATTTTGTCAAAAAGTGGCGCATAAGGAATACATAAAGGTAGCACGATGATGGAAAAGAAAATCGATTCCGGCTGGCTTATCGGGGAAGTTCTCCAGGAGTTTCCGGAAACTTTGCCGGTGTTTGAAAAGTATTTTGGCGAAACCTGTATCACATACCCGGGCGCTCATCTGGAGACCATTGAATTTGGCTCGGTAATGCATTCTCTCGATACGGACGAAGTGCTCAGTGAACTGAATAGATGTATCACCGATACCAAACCTGAATGAGCCTATGTCTGAGCCCCAGGTCTCGACAGATACTTTTGAAATTGTTTTCATCGCGTAGCGGCTTTTCCCACCTGCAGCCCGCATGTGAAAAACCGGAGCCCTATTTCGCGCTGCAAGCGGACCAAAAAGTGCGGTTGAGCGATGCGGTGTTAATACCTTTTTCATCCGCCCGCCGCAACTCCACAGTCGACGATAAAGACTGATCCCGCGGGCGTGCCTTGCGTTAAGGCAGACATGGTTACGCGGGCGAGAAGTGGCGCTGAAACCGGATTTTCCGCCGGCGCAAAGCCCCTCCAGCTTCCTTGCAATTTGTACCTGAAAGCGATAGAATGAAGTTGTTGCGCAACTTTCTTTTGAATGAATGTGAAAGACGTGCGGGGCGGCCGAATCGACCCATTCCAGAAATTGAGGAAGCAGGACTCGATGAAAGATTTAAAGCTCAATTTTCCCTTCACCGCTATTGTCGGCCAGGAGAAGATGAAACTGGCGCTCATCTTGAATGCAATCAACCCCAAGCTCTCGGGCGTTCTTATCCGCGGAGAGAAAGGGACGGCCAAATCAACCGCCGTCAGATCGCTTGCCGTTCTGCTGCCGACTTTGAGTGTCGTGAAGGGATGCCCATTTCACTGTGACCCGTCGGACATCCACAAGATGTGTTTGCAGTGTAAGGAGAAGGCGGTCAACAAGGTGAACCTGGAGGCGGAGGAGCGGCAAACGCGGGTGATAAACCTGCCGGTGAACGCAACCGAGGACAGGGTAGTCGGCACGCTGGATTTGGAGCACGCGATCAAAAAGGGCGAAAAGAAATTCGAGCCGGGCGTTCTGGCGGACGCGAATCGCGGGATCCTTTACGTCGACGAGGTAAATCTTCTGGACGATCATATAGTTGATGTGCTGCTCGATTCGGCGGCAATGGGCGTCAATTCAATCGAGAGAGAGGGCGTTTCCTACTCGCATCCGTCGGAATTCATTTTGGTGGGAACGATGAATCCGGAGGAGGGGGAGTTGAGGCCGCAGTTGCTGGACAGATTCGGATTATGCGTGAATATTGAGGGGATTGCAGATCCGCTGCAGCGGGTTGAGGTAGTAAAGCGTTGGGTGGCCTTTGAAGAAGACGCAAAATTATTCTTACGCGAGTGGGAGGCAGCCGAAACCGAGCTGCGCGAGAAGATTGTTTTTGCACGGGAGATCCTTCCCCGCGTGCGCATTTCGGACGACATTCTCAACAAGATCGCGCACATCTCGATCGAGATCGGCGTGGACGGGCATCGCGCCGATATCATCATGATGAAGACAGCCAAGACCGTAGCGGCATTTCATCAGCGGACCTCCGTCACGTATCAGGACCTTGAAGAGGCGGCGGAAATGGCGCTGCAGCATCGCGTGCGGCGGAAGCCCTTCGAGGAAGTGGTTCTCGATCGCGAGCGCATTTCGGCTGTTTTAAAAGAACACGCGACGCTAAGCAGGTAGTTATGAACAGCCGCAGCAAGGTTTGTGCCGCACCCGTCTACCCGTTCACCGCGATTGTCGGTCAGGAACAACTCTTGCTCGCTTTAATCCTGAACGCGATCAATCCGTCCATTTCCGGAGTGCTCATTCGCGGGGAAAAAGGAACGGCCAAATCAACCGCGGTTCGCGCACTCGCCGATCTGCTGCCCGAGATCGAGACAGTTTCCGACTGCCCTTTCAATTGTCATCCCCGAGACGTAGAGAACATGTGCCGCAGTTGCCGCCGTCGATTTTCGACCGGCGACGCCCTTCCCATATCCAGCCGAAAGGTCCAGGTCATTAATCTTCCTATTGGGGCGACAGAAGACAGGGTCGTCGGAACGATTGATTTTGAATTTGCGCTCAGGTCGGGAAAAAGGAGGATCGAAACCGGCTTATTGGCGGCTGCAAACCGGAACATCCTCTACGTCGATGAAGTGAATCTTCTGGACGACCACATAGTGAACCTCATGCTCGATACCATGATCAGCGGAACCAATATCATCGAGCGCGAGGGGATCTCATTCAATCATCCTTCCCGATTCGTGCTGGTGGGGACAATGAATCCTGAGGAGGGAGAATTGCGGCCGCAGTTGCTCGACCGGTTCGGCCTGTGCGTCAGCGTCGAGGGGATTACTGATATTGCAGCGCGGGTTGAGTTGATCAAACGACGAGAACAATTTGACTCCGCCCCGGAACAGTTCCTTTGCAAGTGGGAAGTGATGCAGGCTTCACTCGGAGAACAGATACGGCGCGCAATTGCCTTTCTGCCCCGGGTGGAGGTGCCGGAGAAAACGAGAAAATTTATCACGCAGATCTGTCTGGTCAACCAGGTGGACGGCCATCGCGCCGATATCTATCTGGAGAAGGCGGCACGCACGATTGCCGCACTGAACCAGCGAAGGACCCCCGTCCTCGACGATCTCAGCCGCGCCGCCTCTTTGGTGCTCCCGCACCGATCGCGCAGAACCGATCTCCCCAAGAAGACGCTCGAGGATTTTCATCGGATGCTGGCCGAGGAACTCGCAAAAGAGCAAGACCTGAAGGCGCAACGCCAAGAGCTGCCCGGGGAGGATGATTCGCTGGTCGAGGTCGAATCGAACGAATCCTCGCTCAATGGCGAAAGTGTGGATGAATCAGACGCAGCCGGATCCGCATGCGGATTGGGAGACGACGATAATTCCGACATGCAGGGTGACAGCGGCAAGCTCGAACCAGGAGCGCAAAGCGAAATTGTCGGAGCCTCTCAGGAGCTTCGGGAAAAAAATTTCAAGGAGCGCCTGTTTGGAGTCGGCGACGTTTTTCGGGTGCCGCCGCTCTTGCTGGAAAAGGACAGGAATTACCGGAGAAAGAGCGGGCGCCGGATGCCGACCAAGACGTTGCGCAAAACCGGACGCTATATCCGCAGCACATCGGAGCGCCGGAACGATGACATGGCTTTCGATGCCACTATCCGCGCCGCCGCTCCTCACCAGAAGGGTCGGCCGAAGGAAGAGGTCGCGATTGTTATTGAGGAATCCGATATTCGCGAAAAGGTGCGGGAGATGAAGGTGGGAAGCCTCCTGCTTTTCGTGGTGGACGCGAGCGGATCCATGGGGACTCGGCTGATGACCGAGACCAAAGCGGCAATGATCAGCCTGCTGCTTGATGCCTATCAGCGCCGCGATAAGGTGGCCTTGGTCACTTTCAAGGGGGATTCCGCGGAGGTGCTCCTGCCGCCCACCAACAGCATCGACCTCGCCAAGAAACTGCTCGAAGACCTTCCTGCCGGAGGAAAGACGCCACTGGGCCAGGGGCTCCTGAAGGCGCATGAGCTGCTGGTCAATTACCTGCGCCGCGACAGCCAGACGCTTCCGCTGATGGTACTGATCTCGGACGGTGAGGCCAATGTCGGTGTGAAAAGAGAAAAATGCTATGAAGGCCCAGGCTACGCAGCTCTCCTCGAGGAGCTATTCACGATCGCGAAGATGATCCGCGAAGACAAGCGAATCAAGACACTGGTCATCGATACCGAAGAACGCAGGTTTTCCGTCTTCCGAAATTCGGCTAGTTCGCCTTCAATGGCCCAGCGGATTGCAAAAGCAATGGGCTCTTCCTACTGCAAGATTGAAGATTTTCGCGCTGGCGGCCTCATCCGCGCCGTCAAGAAAGAATTGTAATAGTCGACTCCCTACCCTGCGACACAACCGTAAGCCCATCCATTTTGCAGATTAATTCACGGCCCCCTATGCGATTCCTTCATTTCACGAACTGAAAAGAAGTTGAAGCAGAGCTTGCCAAATAGAAAAAAGGCGGACTTTTTTATGGTCCGCCCATTACAGAAATGTTATCAGAATAACAACAGCGATTGTCGTTCCGGAAGCCGATCAGCTTATTTCTTGCCGTTCTTCTTCTTTGCCTGCCCCGGTGGATACTTTACCTTATGCTGTTCGAAGTATGTGTAGGGTTTGCTGGTATCCATGTCGATCCTGACATGCTTGCCCAGCTGCAGGTTCAAGTCAGTCGGCAGTGAAGCTGACATTCGCCATGCACCTGCGTCCATGTAGAAGTAAACGTTACGGTTCAAGTCAAAGTACACTTGGCCCTCCGGATAGTAATAATAGGCATATTTGGCTCTATATCCGTGCGCCGGCGCGTGAGGCGGCGGCCCACCGGTCTTCACCACAGGCGGCTCATCGCCTATGTAGACGCCGGTTGAACTGCACCCGCCCGCGACAAGACAAAACAGGGCGGTCAAGATAATAGCCGCAGCCTTATATTTTTTCCGCAATTTCATAAGCCTCCTCCTGTTCACTTCACTTCTCCCAAACGCCGGAATTCCGTTTTTTTGAGTCGTGGGGGGAGCATTGATTCCGCTAAAACAGTATGGCAAAACATATGCCAAAAATGGTTTCGTCGAAAAGGAGGACGGCGGATAAAAGCCGGTTCGAGACTTCATATCGACATTTGAAAAGACCTTCTCGAACCGCTGGCGCTTGTAATGGTGCGAGCGTCGATCTGGCAGTTGCTTATAAGTAATCGATCTTTCCCTCGCAGTCATTTACTGCCATATATAAAGAGAGGGAAATGAGCCCCGTTTTTTGCTCAAACACAGGAAGGAGGTTTTTTAGGTATGAGTCAGGCACTTGAAATATTTGATAAGACCTTTCATAAAACAAATCGCTGGTTACAGGAGATCATGTCTGAATTGAGCTGGGACGACCGGCACAAGGCGTACCTCGCGCTGCGTGCGACACTGCAGACCTTGCGGGATCGCCTGACGCTCGAGGAAGCCGTCCAATTTGGGGCGCAGTTGCCGATGCTGATACGCGGATTCTATTATGAGGGATGGGAACCGGCGAAGCCGCCTGTGAAGATGCATAAGGAGGATTTTCTCTCCAGGGTCAAGAGCCAGTTCGACGAGGAAATCGACGCCGAGCAGGTCGTCAAGGCTGTTTTCCGTGTCATCTCGCGCAGAGTGACTGAAGGCGAAATGGAGGACGTGAAAGCCGTTCTGCCTCAAGACCTGGAGAAACTTTGGCCTGCCAAATGAAAGCATTGGAATTCTGGTTTGCGAATGCGGGATCACAGGGCAGGGGCTTCTTCGAATTCGTGCAGAAACCGATTTTGCTGAATAAGGGGAGCATTCCTGCGCGATTGAATTCATCAACGTTCTCTGATAGAATGCAACATCATTCGCCTGTTTCTTGCATCTACCATCTGTGGGAGGAGCGCGAGATGATTGAAGGGGTCCAAAAGATTCCGCTGGTACGCCACGCCGACGACCGGGGATTCGTAACGGAAATCCTGCGGTCAGATTCACCCCATTACAATAAATTCGGACAGATCTATGTCGCCAGTTGCCGTCGCAATGTTGTCAAGGCCTGGCATTGTCACCGGAAGCAGACCGACCATTTCCATGTGGTGAAGGGAACGGCGAAAATCGGGCTTTATGATGACAGGCCGGAGAGTTCGACGAAGGGTGAATACAATCAGTTCATCCTTGGCGATGACGGAGAGAACGTCCTTCTGATCATCCCGCCGATGGTCTGGCACGGCCAGATGGGTCTCAGCGAGATGAGCTATCTCATTAACATTCCAACCGAGCCATATAACGCAAAAGACCCCGACGAACTGCGTAAGGGAATCGGCGAACTGGAAGATATCTGGACGATCAAGAACCGGTGACATCCGCCGGCAGATATCTGATGATGGTTGCTCCTTCGACTTCGCCGCGGATCTCTTGAAAATGCAATTTCATTTCAGGGGGGACATGGTGTTCTGCTGTCCACCGATCGAAATCCAACCGTGTCACGATCAGTTTGATTCCCAGCTTCTTCAGCGATTCGATGGTACGTTCCGGCGCGAAAGCCCTTTGCCAATAGTTACCGTGGTCGTCGTCCAAATAAGTTTGCGCATCGAGGTAATACGCAAGGTGCGGCCCGAGGTCGGTGAGAACCGGCTTTTCCTCGGGCTTGTTCAAAGCGCCCACAGCTTGCGCGATTTCGACAAAATTGAGTCGAGCGGCATCTTTTTGCAGAGAGATGCTGTGAACGGAGCTGAAATGATGCGCAAGAACAAGACCTGTACTCAACATGAGAGTCTGCGCAGCGAGGGGCAGCCAGCGGTCCTGTTTCCAGCGGCGGGCATAAACGGTGACAGACGATGCCCAAACCAGAGCGGCGAATGGCAGAGCCAACATCATGAAACGCTCATATCGGTAATACCAGAGGGAATGTATTGCGGCAAACAGGAGGAACAGGATAGCCGACGCCCGCGCCACGGAGCCCGTGCGTCCGGCGACCGCAGCGACTAACCCGCCCAAGAATAGGATTCCGCCAACCAGAAGCCATATCACTCCTGCAGTCGCAACTGCCGGCGCAAGCACAGTATTTACCTCCCCAAGGGAAAATTTATGCATCAGGCCGAAAGGTGCATAGATGTTGTAAACGAAGTTCTTCACGATATTGGCGCCGGCTAGCGTGTATCTGAACTCATTCACGTACGCAGGGGCGGAGCCCATCATGAAATTGAATTTAGCCCAATACAGGATGAGCGGAAGGAAAAAGAGAAGCCCGCCTCCCATGGCAGCCGATGAAGGTATCTCATGGCGCCTGCGAAACAGCAGCATACAGAAAACGACCAGGAGGAATGCCGCTTCGGCCCGCGTTATTAAGGCAAATCCCGCAAGAATCCAAGCGGAGAAATAGAACACATAATTTCTTGTCTTGAGCGAACGAAGCATTGCCAGGACCGCTGCGAGCGAAAACGCCAGCGCGGTCCCCTCGGCCATTGGGAGCGAATGCCACTTGATGACTATCGGGTTCGCAAGGAACGCAGTCGAGGATAATGCTTGCTCGATGGTATCCATCCCGATCTCTTTGCATATCGCGATGAACAAAATAACCGACAGCACATAGACGAGGAGTTGCACCGGCACATGGCCGCCTCCCAGAGAGAAGGATAATGCCAGCGCCAGTGAATATCCCGGGAAATATTTCGGGTCGATGCCGTCGTTCCATGAAGTCCTGAGACCCTCCCCGGCGGCGAACTGTTTTGCCTTCGACAGATAAAAATAGCTGTCGATGGTGTAGGTTGGCGTGTGCAGGGAATGATAGAGGATGAGAAGACATGCTGCGACCAGACCGATAATGATAAGAAGTTTCGGGGCGGATGAATGCGGCGAACGTGGTTGAGCCGATACGTCCGGGTCTGCGGTGTTCGCGGTTGGCAGGTTCATTCCTTAAGCTTTTCGAGCGCGTGCTCTCGATCCTTGCGCGCTTGCGCGGTCCATTGGCTTCGAGGATGCTCGTTGATCAGCTTATCATAGCGCCCCAGCGCCAATGAGTACTTCCGCTCCGACAGATAAGTTTTGCCGAAGGTGTACAGGCCGTCCGCAATGCTCTTGTTCGTAAGATGATCCTGCAGCATCCGATTTGCTTCCTCAAAGCGGGCGCTGGAAGGGTATTGCGCCAGAAATTCCTGCAGTCGAGGGATAACATCCTCATAGGAGAGGTCCGGCGACTGTTTTTGAATTCTTCGAAATTCTCTTTCCGACGCATCTGAAAGCAGAAGCTGCGCCTGCGCAAGATCAGCCCGGGCCGCCACGGCTGTCGGAGTGGCGGGATATTGGTTGAGGAGGCGTCGATAGATGTCGGCGGCTTCCTCATATCGCTCCATCTCCATGCGCTCCCTTGCCTGTCGGGCAAGCCGTGAGGCATCTTCCTCTTCTTGCTTCATGCGCTGATTAGTCAGGAGCCCCTCGATTCTTTTCAATTCTGCTTCGGCCAGCTTGGCGGTTTCAGTAGTCGGGAAATTCTCCACGATACTCCGCAAAAGGTCGATCGTGACGTTCAGATTGCCGTCTGAATAAATCTTTAACGCATATTCGAGTCTTTGGCGCGCACGTTCCTCGTTTTCGCGCAGACTCTCTTGATCCACCACCCGCTTCTCTTCGAGCGCGTTCTCGAGCAGCGGGAGGCGTTCCTGCGTGATCCGTGCCGCATCCGTTTCCGGATACAATCCGACCAAGGTTCTGGCAGTACTGACCGCTCCCTCCAACTGGCCGGCATTCAGTTGGTCCGTCAACTGATCGAGGAGCTGCCGCGAGTTGGCATCGCGCTCCTCCTGCATCTGCTTTGAGTAGATAGGCTGGCGCCGCGCGGTTTGAGGGGCAATTGAATTCAACTGATTACCGCGGATGGATGTTGCGGAACCCGAGCGGAATTGGCGAATTGAAAGTGAAATAGCCATAACCGACAGAATGAGCAACGAAAGCCCGACGAGCAGGCCCGACAATGCGAACTGTTTTGATCGAGAGGAAAGCTGTGTCGATCTCAGGTTGCCAAGTCCTATGGCGCCCAGAAGCGCCGCGAGAAAGGAAATGAACCCAACTGCAGGAGCCGCCGCCATTCTGAATCTTGGACTGATCATTAAGAATGAGCACAAGATCGCGACGACCGAGAGGGTAACGCTGGCAAGGGAGAACCGATTGACCCGTTGCGCCGGACGAACGCCGGGAATGATCTGTGCTACGGGACCGGCTGCAGCCAGACCCGGCTCCGCTCCCACCTGCTTCTCGGCGAGACATCTCCGGCAGTAAAGCTTGCTCTCGAACCGCTCGCCGCACTCCTTGCACACGAATTTGCCACATCCGACGCAGATTTCTGCGGCAGGTTGGCCGGGATGGTATGCGCAATCGGGTATCTTGATTTCGAGATCAGCGAATTCCACCGATTGCCTGGCAGATTCCCCAGACCGGTCTCCCGGCTCCTGTCGCTCGAAAAGATCAAAGAGGTCGAGAGCTTCGGCCGCGCGAATCCAGTCGCTCAGGTCTTCGTTGATGACGAGATCGTCCGCCTCGATCTGCCCGGTCTCGACCCAATGCCTTAAGACGCTCAGGTTGGCAGGCTCCAGGCGGCTACCATCGCTTTTTTGGACCTTCCAATCTTTGGGAGCCCTGGCTCCATCCGTACCCATTCGTGTTCCTTGTGTGTTTAGTACTACCGGCGCCGGGAAATCTTCTAAAGTCCATTATAGACAAGCGTTTGCGTAAGGTCAAGCAAAATTGGACAGGCAAGGAAATCATCGCGACAAGCCGGCATACCGGAGTGCGCTGAGAAACCCTTTGTAGAGTCTGAGCGCCTCGTGTGGCGATGTCAGCTTCCTCATTCGCATCAGCAGGTACGGTGGACGGAAATAGAAGGTGCGGTACGCGCGAGCGATGAGCCGGCGCAGTTGATCGGGAGTGAGCGAATGAGTCCCCACGACCGGTGCGCGGCTGGTATAGAGTGACCAGTCCTGTTTGAGCAGACCCTCACGTTTCAAGTATTCATAGTAGGGAGTTTCCGGATAGGGAGTGGCCGCCGTGAATTGAGCCGCATCGGGCTGCAATTCAATGGCAAGCCGGACGGTCTCGTCCACGCTCTCCGTCGTTTCGCCCGGCAGGCCGATGATGAAAAAAGCGAGCGTTTCGATGCCGGCCTTGCGGCACCTCTGGAAAACAGATGCCAGGCGGTCAATGGAAATCCGCTTCCTGCCGGCGCACGCCAGAATCTGCTCATTTCCCGACTCGACTCCGAAATTGATCCCCTTACACCCGGCCCGCGCGAAGGCATCGACCATCTCTTCAGTTAAAAGGTCGGCGCGTGTCTCGCACCGCCAGTCGACCGATATATCTCGTCGAGCAATCAATTCGCAGATGCGCAAGACTCTCTCCTTATCAGCCGTAAAAAGCGGATCTCGAAAAAGAATCTCGCGCACTCCGTATCGCCGAACGCACTCCTGGATTTCGGCGAGTACGTTCTCCGGCGAGCGCCCCCTCCACTCGACGCCGTGCCCGATGCGGTAGGGACAGTACGAGCATCCGTAGAAGCAGCCCCTGCTCGTAAGCATCGTTGTGAACGGCTTCTTTCCCCAAAAGGCAGACTGGTACTTCTCCATGGGGAGCAGGTGCCTTGCCGGCACGGGAAGCGAATCGAGGTCCGTAATGAGCGGGCGGTCGGCGTTCCGCCGGATGTTAACCTCATCTCTCACTGTCAGGCCCGCAATATCGTCAATGGGACGTCCTGAGGCAAGAGCCTGCGCGACATCGTTCAGCGTATTCTCCGGCTCGCCCCTGACAACCACATCCGCCTGCGACGCCTCAAGCGCGTCGCCTGCAAAAATGGACACGTGCGGCCCGAGCAGCGCAAGCAGGCTCTCGGGAAAGAGCAGCTTGATTTCTTTTGCAATTGCCAGATCTTCGGCAATAGAAGGGGTGGCGGTATTGATCGCGATCAGATTGAAGTTGCGCCGCTTGATCCAATCCAGCACCTGCGCCGGGCGCCATCGCATGGCGACTGCATCGAGAATCTCGACCTTGATTCCCGCCCTCTCAATTACGGCCGCGCAATATGCAAGTGACAGCGGCGGGATCATGTTGGTGCTCTTAATTTCAAACCCGAAGCCGCCCATGTGGTCGCGGCTGATTACGACGTCGCTGTCGGGCTGCGGATTTAAGAGAAGCACGTTCATGCTCACAGTGCGCGATCCCGTTTTACCCTTTGCCACATTGCATCAAAATCACCCCGCAGGTACCGAATACCGCCGATCGCGAATTGAATCAGAATGAGGACCATGACGGGCGCCGTTGTCAGCACGTCCAGCAGAAAACGGGCCGGCTCTCGCACGAGCGGAGCAAGCAGCATTGTTCCGGCAAGATAGCATGCGAAGGTCATGCCGGTCATCCCGATAAGGAGCGGAACCAGAACGCCTGGGTCCGCCGCCAGGGCGGAAAGGAAGGTTCCGACAAATCCCGCTATTATCAAGCAGGGTCGCAGAACCCGAAAGAGCGAGTACTCGGGCAAAATGAGCAATCCATACCATCCATAGCGCGGGTTGAAAAGCATGTCCTTGTGGCGAAAGATCGATTGTGTCATTGCTCCGATATTGCGTTGCTTCTGACGCGAGAAATCCTCGAGCGACTCGGCCGCGTAATAGCTCGCTTGTACGGAGGGTTCGAATCGGCATCGATAGCCGCGCCGCCTGAGCGTGATCCCGAACTCGCGGTCCTCATAGATTACATCTGTCCGGAAATCGCCGATCGCTTCGCGGCGCACCAGCGAGAACTGGCCGAAGAGTCCGCCGGCGCTGTCGAGCGAACTCTCGCCGAGTTTTTGCGCATTCTGAAGATCGAAAAGAAACTGGGCGATTCGCGTCAGATAATTGGTGCGCCGATTCCGTACGACCATTGCTGTCGAGACCGCACCCACGCGGGGATCTTCAAAATGAGACGCGAGCTTTTTCAGGGCATCCGGCGGCGCGAGCACGGTGGCATCGGTGATAACTATAATTGGGGCGGATGTGCGCCCAAAGCCGGTTTTCTGTGCGGTGATTTTCCCTTTACGCTCGGCCGTTTCGATGAGAACAACCTCTTCCCGCTCGAACTCCCGAACGATCTGCGCAGTGCCGTCGGTCGAGCCGTCATCCACCACAACAACCTCGAGCCGTTCACGAGGATACTCGGATTGCAAAACGTTCTCCAGCTTCCGCCGGATATGCCGCTCCTCATTGTGAACCGGAATAATAACGCTCAGTGGAGGAGTGAAAGCTGACGATTTTCTCTCCGAACGCGCGAGGCCGGCAATCAGCATGATCAGGTTATAAAGAACATATTCGCCAAGTGCAGCCGCGAGCACAAGAAGAAAAACTGTGATCATAAAATAAATCCGTAGCGACTACTGCATGCGTTCGACACGCATCCGCAGCAGGTATTTTCCGAAAAAGTTCCAGTTCGCGCTCAAGCTGATATCGAAGGCGAGCCGCTTTTCCTGTTGAAGGAACCCGTCAATCGAGCCGCCCATGATTCGCATGCTGTAGTCTGTTCCTCCGGCGAAGACGATCACGCCGTCTTTTGAAATGGATTTTACCGTATAATCGCCGCTCAGGTCGATCCGCACCTGTTCGACCGAAGCATCGCCGGCGAGCATTTCAATTGCAAATCCGATATCGTTGCCCGGCAAACCCCGATCATTCATTCCCGCAGCGTCTATCGACAGGATGATCGTACAAGAATCAGATGAATAAACGAAGCGCTGACGGCCGATACCGAAATGTTCGGCTCGTGCATGTTTGATCTTGATGTGATCGGCCGGCTGTAGCTCCGCTGATGGCGGATGAACGCGGTGTCTGCTCAGGAGGATCTTCAGCGCCGGCACAATTTTGAGCGCCGGGCGCAAAGGCTTTGTGCGAAATTTTCTATAAAGGAAACGGCGCAGCTTGCCCCCCGTGCTCATAAGGCCGCTGAATGCCGGCGCCAGCCGGAGTCTTCTGTCGACGATAAATTCCGGCTCTGTTTTCGAAAGAGCAACCAGGTTCTGTATCGGGGCGATCGGCTGCAGCAGCGGGAAGCTTTTCTCGAGAAGCCTCTTTCGCAATGACAACTCGTTGGCAATTTGCTCGCCGCCTGTTGCATCCAGCATAAATTCCACGAAGGCGTCGGTGACAAAAGTCGGTTCTATGTGTATGCTCTCGATTCCCTCAGGGAAGTCATAAAACCATGTCTCGCACAAGCCACCATCGCGTTCTTGCAGGTTGACCGTTTGTCCAAAAAGCCTCCATGCATGGCTCTCCCACCCCCGCTCACCGGACACGCGCCCCAGCCGGATCAGGGCCCGCCCAATAAGAAGCCCTCCCCAGACGTCGACGCGCGGAGTGATCGAGCGTGAGAGCCCATCAAAAGCCGGGCCATCTCCCTTATGCAGATGAAACGGCCGCACCCACTGAAGTGAGTAGCACCCCCATTTCTCCGCCTGCTCGAGAAACTGTCTTTCCCCGGTTGCCGCAAACAAATCCAGATTTGCGTGGATGCAGGCCTCGGCAGTAATGCCGTCGGCCTCGTTTGCGCCGACATCGCGAAGATACTGCCTGCACTCAAAGAAACTCTCATCGCGATTAATGTAACGAACAGCCGATTCGGCTGCTGTAAGATACTCCTGCTTCTCAACCAGCCGGTACGCCGCCAGCAGCGCGCATGCGCATTCGGCAGTGCTCGCGATGCAGCCGCCATCTTCTTCTCCGTCCTTTCGAAAGACCGCCGGCCACGAGCCATCCTGCCGCTCGAGTCGCCGCAACCACTGCGCTCCGGATTCGGCGATTCGCACAAGTGCTTTGTCGCCTGAAAGCGCGGCGTATTCGCACAGGCGACGCACATTTGTCGCCACCCCGCCGGGAAATCCCACAAAGCCCGTTCCATGGTGGGTGAATGCTTCGAGGACGCTCCCGTTGAAGTAGGTCGTACTATGCCAAATGGAATCCCCGTCGGACGTGAGGAGATAATCGCCGCCCTTGATTTTCTGCAAAAGCTCCCGTTCGCGCGTCAGCAGGTTTTGCCATCCGGCATTGATCAGCCTTCGATACAGAACCAGTTTGGTGAAATCATCGGTAATGTGCGAATGCTTGTATTCAATTGACTCGAACTCGGGGAAATTCTTGATCGGCAGATGCACATGCGTCTTATTCGTGTTGTCCCAGGTCCGTCCGTAGAAATGCAAGGTTCTCTCCAAGAGGCCGACAATTGGGCCGGTTTCCACTTTCTCCGCCTCTTCCGCCGGAAAAAGGAAATCTGCAGCCTTGCGCACACATTCAGGCCAACCGGTCGCGGCGAGGAAAGCCACCGAAACCTCAATAAGATGCTCATTGGAAAGATTCAATGTGTACCGCTCGGTGGATGATTGGGCGCTGAACCAGCCATAGGGTTTGCATTGGACCTCGAATCGATCCGGCAGCACCAGTGAAAACGACGCATTCTGTCCGGGCCCGCTAACTTGCAGAAATGCAGGCCAGTGTCGGTTGCTCAGCGCGACGAACTTCGGGAACACGATGGAGAAGGCGCAGTCCTCCCCCTGCCAGCACACAAGCGGCAACTTTGCATGAAGCGCGGCATCATACTCGTTAGCGGTTCGTATGCGGAACTTGTAGTAGGTATTATAGGGAAAGCCTTTCTCGCGAATGGGCGGACGCGGGGAAGCGGCGGATTCATAGCGCCTGCCCGAGATGAACATCGAACGCGGAACAAAGTCGGTCAGCTCCACCTTCAGCAATTCAAGCGGGGCCGCCGGCTGAGGGGGTTTCTTGATTTTCCATTGCACCTGCACAATTGTGATATCATCGCGCGATGAGACCGAAATTTGCGAGCGAATTCCTTCCAGCGGATGTGTGGAGATTTTTCCTCGAAATCGGCCGTTGCACACCAGCTCTTTGTCGCCAACTTCAATTCTGTGATACATTGCTTCTTCCAACCCACCAATATATCAAGCCCATAAGAGCGGGGACCCCGAGACCAAAAACGATGTACATGAGACTGACAAGAAGCGCCTGATTGTAAGTCGCTCCCAATTGCGGACGCTGGAGCAAGAAGACAAGGGCGGCCTCCCGCACACCGAAGCCGGAAAAACTGACTGGCAGCAGACTCGAGAGCAGAGCGGGCGGGACAGCCAGCGAGATGTGCCGGAGCGTCACGCCGAAAAGGGCGGCCCTGCAAAAACACCAGACTTCTGCAAAGACCATCCCCCAATAGAGCATGGTGATGCCGCCGGCCGCGAGCAGCTTCGAAGGCTTTGCCGTATCCCAGATATCGGCGGCCCTGACTCCCTTGCGTCTTGCATAGGCAAGCCCCAGTGGCACGCAGGCGGCCGTGCCCGTCAGGACGATCACAAGCGCAAAAAAAGTCTTTTGAAACGAGAACGAAAAGGAGGGGCCGATAAGCAAATAAACTCCAAGAGACGCCAGCGGCACGAGCAGCAGCATATCAAGCACGCGTTCGGCCACGAAACAGGCCGTCGCACGTCCAAGCCGGGTTCCTGTATCGGCCTGCAACATGTAGATTTTAGCCGCCTCCCCTATCTTGGCCGGAGATACGATTCCCGGCAGAAACGACACCATCTGAATACGCAGCACCTGAAAGAATCTTCCTTCGGCTGAGGCGCCGAAGATCATCAATGCCAGCCGGTAAGCCCGCGCCAGTTGCGCAAGCACGATCAACGCAACCGACGGCAAGATGAAGAACCAGTCGATGGCGCCGACGAAATGAATTCCCGTTTGCAGGTTGGCTTTTCTAAACAGGATGAGGAGGATTGCTGCGGATACGAGTATTTTTGCCGCCGTCGAAAACTTTCTCAATAAGCCTCTCCAGAAACCGCCGCAAAGATACCGCTCCTGCTACGGATTCCGTTTGTCTATCAAGTCCGCCAGAAGGCCGATCACCGCCACCTGAATTGAAACCGACATCAGGACGATCACGGTCACGTCCATCACCCGACCCATCACAAAGCCGCTGTACAACAGCACCGCAAGCGCCGCAAAAAGAAGAGCCGCGCTTATCGGCAAAAATATTTTCAACGGATTAAAGTACATGATGGTGCGGATAATGGTCAGGAAAAATCCGAAGGTGTCGGATATCGGCTTGATCTTGCTCTTGCCGGTGCGCGGGTGGTAATCGATCGGGTGGAACCGGATGCGGTAGTCGTTGCACAGCATCGCGAGCGTGATCGTGGTCGTAAACGAGAAGCCGCGCGGCAGGATATTCAGGAAGCGCGAGAGCACCGATTTCCGCATTACCCGCAGGCCTGAATTGAGGTCGGGGATGTCGGTGGCCGCCAGGTAATTCGCAAGACGCGTCAGCACCCATTTCGCCGGCCGCCTCGCAAGCGGTATCGAAACATGAGCGCCAATCCGCGCGCCGACCACCATGTCCGCCTCTTCCATCGCACTCACCATTTCCGGCAGCGCGGCGACCGGATAGGTGCCGTCGGCGTCGGTTATCGCGATCAGTTCGTGACGCGCCGATTTCAGTCCCTGTTTTATTGCAGCGCCGTAGCCGAGATTTACGCCTAGATCGAGCACGCGCGCCTTCGCCGTCGATGCCGCTCTTAACGTGCCGTCGCTGGAGCCATCGTTCACCACGATGATCTCGTGCTCGATTCCGGCCTCCTCCATCGTGGACGAGACCCCTTCAACCACGGCCCCGATGCTCAGCTCCTCGTTGTGAGCGGGAATAATTATGGATACTGGTCCAGGCAAGCTATCCCTCCTGAAATCAATATTATACCACGCTGGAACGGCGAATCAAAAAGGGGAGGTGTCTAAGGCTCCCGAGATATCAAGAAATGCGGTGATCCAAGTCAAATCGTTTTCAATAAAAGAGATGGAGTATTTATAAGATATGGGGACACAGACCATGTTTCTTTAAAAAGTATAGATAGTATATTAACAATAAAAATATGGTCTCTGTCCCCATATTTCAGCGCCAGGAGAGTTTGCGCCAGGCGTCGGGCAGGCAGTGGGTGATGTCGGTCGCGATCATTCCCCACATCGAATAGCGATGGGCGGCCACGTCGCCGGCCAGCCCGTGCAGATAGGTGCCGAGAACGGCGGCATCGGCGGCCTTCACTCCCTGACACAACAGCGCCGCCAGGATGCCCGTCAGTACGTCGCCGCTTCCGGCGGTGGCCATGCCGGCGTTGCCGGTGGTATTTACGTACGTTCGGCCGTCAGTGGTCGCCACAAGTGATGGCGCCCCCTTTATGACGAGTTCAACCCGCCATTGGTCAGCGAACTCTCGGGCGAGGCGCGGCCGGTTGTTTTGTATGTCCGCTATCGGCAACTGGGCGAGGCGGGAAAACTCGCCCGGATGCGGACAGATGATCGTCGGCTCCGTGCGCGCCGAAAGCAGTTCCGTCCGGCCTGATAATGCGTTGAGGGCGTCGGCGTCAATAACCATGGGCAGGTGAATATCTCTTGCAATTTTGCGGACGAGTTGTTGTGTCTCAGGATGAGTCGAGAGGCCGGGGCCCACCGCCATCACGTGCATTCTCTTTGCTAATTCGGCTATCTCATCAAAGGCGGAGAGGCTGAGGCTCTGAGCGGATGTTTCAGCAAGCGGTCGCGTCATTGTTTCCGTCAGGCGCGCCTCCATCGCGGGGTTCAAGGATCGCGGCACGCCGAGCGTGACCATGCCCGCGCCGGCGCGCAGCGCCGCTTCGCACGTCATGCATGCCGCACCGGTCAGCCCGACGGAGCCGGCAATGACAAGGAGATAGCCATATGTCCCCTTGTGCGAATCACTCGGCCGGGCGGGGAGCAAGGAACGCGCCTGCTGGAGAGTGATCTGGGCGATCATTGCAGCAACTCGAGCATCTCTCTGACGGCCCGGTCGAGTCCGACCAGGACCGCCCGCGCCACGATATTGTGGCCGATGTTGACCTCGTGGAGTTTCGGGATTTGTTTGATCGGAATGACGTTGCGATACGTGAGCCCATGCCCGGCGTGAACGCGCAAGCCGATCGTGACAGCGTGACGGCCCGCGTGAACAAGTCTTTCAAGCTCCGCCTGCTGGAGAGCCTCCGTCTTCGCATTTGCATAGAGGCCGGTATGCAATTCGATCGCGTCGGCATGGATGCGCCCCGACGCCTCGATCTGCGCACAGTCAGGCTCTATGAACATGCTCACGGGAATGCCTGCTTTCTTCAGACGCCTTACGGCATTGGCAAGGGCAGACTCGTTCGCGACGACATCAAGTCCGCCTTCGGTGGTCAACTCCTCGCGCTTCTCGGGCACGAGCGTCACCTGGTCGGGCTTCGTGTCGATCGCGATGCCCACCATTTCGTCGGTCGCCCCCATTTCCATGTTCAGCTTTGCCTTGACCGTCTGGCGAAGCAGGAGCAGATCGCGGTCCTGAATGTGGCGCCGGTCGGAACGCAGGTGGACGGTTATTCCGTGAGCGCCCGCAAGCTCGCAGATGACCGCCGCCGCCACCGGATCGGGCTCAATATCTCGCCGCGCCTGTCTTACGGTTGCTACATGATCGATGTTCACTCCGAGATGTATCATGTGGTGTCACTTTCATTCGCTGATCTGATATTGGGGTGTTTTTGAACTCGAATTGAATCCGGACTCAGCCTAATTCCGCGCGAATGGCGGCCGCGATCGATTCCGCAAGCTCGTGAATGAGGTTTGTATCTCTTCCCTCGACCATGACGCGCGCGAGCGGCTCGGTACCGGAGTACCGCACGAGGATGCGCCCGGAATCGCCCAGCCTGTCCTTCGCCATATCGATTTCCTGCTTTACCCGAGGGATGGTGTCGATGGGTTCCTTGCGCTGGACAGTCACATTGATGAGAACCTGCGGAAAACGCATCATGCACGAGGCGAGCTCGTTGAGCGATTTGTCTGTTTTCCTCATCAGGGCAAGTACCTGCAGGGCGCTGATCATGCCGTCGCCGGTGGTGTTATAGTCGAGAAAAACGATGTGCCCCGACTGCTCGCCTCCTACGGTGTATTTGCCCCGCAGCATTTCCTCGACAACATAGCGGTCGCCGACCTTGGTTTTAACGAGTTTGCCGCCGACCGGTTTGAGCGCGTGCTCGAGCCCGAGGTTGCTCATGACCGTCGTTACCAGCGTGTTCTGGGGCAAGCGGCCTTCTCTAATCATGTCGATTGCGCACATGGCCATGATCTGGTCGCCATCGACCTGCACGCCGTGCTCGTCGGCCAGAACCACCCGATCGGCGTCGCCATCAAAAGCCATTCCCACATGCGCCTTTTCCTGCTTCATTTTCGCGCACATCTGCTCCGGGTAGATCGAACCGCATTTCTTATTAATGTTGGTCCCATCGGGATTGACGTTCACGGGGATAACGTCGGCGCCAAGCTCCGAGAGGACGATGGGGGCAACCTTGTAACTTGCTCCATTGGCGCAGTCAACGACCACCCGTATCCCATCAAAAGTCATCCCTTTTGGGATCGATGTCTTGACGAATTCGATATACCGGCCGACGGCGTCGTCGATTCTGAAGGCTTTGCCGACTTTGCTGGCGGTCGGGCGGATGTGATCAATTTCGCCGGTCGAGATGAGATATTCCATGCGTTCCTCGATCTCATCGGGCAGCTTGAATCCGCTGCGGGAGAAAAACTTGATGCCATTATCCTCATACGGATTGTGTGAAGCCGAGATGACGACGCCGGCGTCGGCGCGAAGACTCCGCGTGATCAGAGCCACCGCCGGCGTGGGCATCGGTCCCACCAGGAGCGCATCAACGCCCATAGAGCAAATTCCTGCGACCAAAGCGCTTTCGATCATATATCCCGAGAGTCGCGTGTCTTTTCCGATCACGATACGATGCCGCCGGTCATTCTCCTGGAAAACGTGACCCGCCGCGCGTCCGAGTTTCAGCGCGGTCTCGCACGTCATCGGCTCGACGTTGGCAACGCCGCGGATTCCGTCGGTTCCGAATAGTTTTCGCATATGTGATGCTCCCGTCTGTGACTGATAAGCGTTCTTTGATTGATTTTCGGGTAGACTTTCGGAAACGGTTGAATCAAAGAACCGAGCCTATTATAGCATCTGTCATTTTCGAGACGCGCGCCATCTGCTTCACGTCGTGAACGCGAACGATATGGGCTCCACCCATGATGGAGACCGTGACTGCGGCGGCGGTTCCTTCGACCCTGTCCTCGAAACCCGTGCCGAGGATCTTTCCGATTGTTGATTTACGCGACGGGCCGACAAGGATTGGCCTGCCGAGCGCCTTTAACCGGGCGAGCTCCCTGAGGATTTCGAGGTTGTGTTCGACTGTCTTGCCGAACCCGATGCCGGGATCGACGATAATCTGCTCCGGATCGATCCCGCGCTGGAGCGCGAAATCAATCCGCGCTTGGAGAAACGAGATGATTTCAGGAATCACCGCGTCATAGCGCGGGTTCTCCTGCATGGTTTTGGGCTCACCCAGCATGTGCATCAGGATTACGGGACATCGATACTCTGCGACCACTTCCGCCAGTTGCGGATCAAACCGCAGCGCGGTAACGTCGTTCACCATTTGGGCGCCCGCATCGAGCGCTCTGCGTGCGATGCCGGCTTTACATGTATCGATTGAGATGGGAACCGTTGCGCGCTTGACTAGGTATTCGATTACAGGAATAACGCGGCGGGCTTCCTCTTCCTCGGAAACCGATTCGGCTCCCGGCCGCGTGGATTCGCCGCCGATATCTATGATGTCGGCGCCGTCCTCAGCCATTTTTTCAGCCTGGGCCACGGCGGCATCGAAGCGGTAGAATCTGCCGGCATCGGAGAAGGAATCGGGCGTGACGTTCAAGATGCCCATGATAAGGGTGCGCTCGGAGAGAGAAAGTGTTCCGCTGCGGAGCCTGAGGGTGAACCGGGTTGACGAGTATTGCTCAAGGGCGCCGGCGAAATCTTCGCAGTGAAGCATGCCTTCGACCGATTCGCCGAATTGAGTCGCACAGACTTTTTCTCGCGAACCCATGAAGATGCACATTTCCGATTGGCCGGCCTTGAAGACATAGGCGACTCCATCGGTTGCGCGGGCGGTGCCTTCCATCTGCTTCACTTGCTGTTCGGTCGGGTTTTCGACGACAAAAAGGCCGATCCGAGAGTTGCTCAGGATCGGCTCGATCAGCGGTCGCGCAACGACCGGAAGCCAGCATGGTGGTTCGGAGATTTCGCCAAGATACAAGACGTGACGCTTCCGAGGAGGACCCACCCTACTCATTGAGGATCTTTTCCAGTTGGCTTCCTTCTATGACTTCAAGTTCGATCAGCTTGTGAGCCAGCTTCTCGAGTTTCTCCCGGTTCTCCAGGAGCAGAGTGGTGGCTCGTTCATGGCAGGTTTCGACAACGGTTCGAACTTCCTTGTCGATCGCAGCCGCGATCTCTTCGCTGAAGTTGCGTTCTTTCAGGATGTCGCGCCCGAGGAATACTTCGTCGTTTTCACCAAACGAGACGGGGCCCAGCTTGTCGCTCATACCCCACTCGCAGACCATTCGCCGCGCCAGATGCGTCGCATTGCGGATGTCGTTTCCGGCGCCGTTCGTAATATCCTTCAGGATAAGTTCCTCGGCTGCGCGCCCGCCCATCATCATCGTTATGAGGTTCAGTATATAGGAGCGCGAATATGTATGCCTGTCCTCCAGCGGCAGATGCTGAGTCAGTCCGAGCGCTTGTCCCCGCGGGATGATTGTCACTTTATGGAGCGGATCGGTTCCCGGCAAGAGGTAACCGACAAGCGCGTGGCCGGCCTCATGATATGCGGTAGTTTTCTTCTCTTCGTCGCTGATAAACATGCTCTTGCGCTCGGGCCCCATCAGCACGCGGTCTTTGGCTTCGTCAAAATCGTGCATGTCGACCCTGTCCTTGCTTCTGCGCGCCGCAAGGAGGGCGGCCTCGTTCACCATATTGGCGAGATCGGCCCCTGAGAAGCCGGGCGTTCCACGCGCCAGCACCTTCAGGTTTACGCTCGGATCGATCGGGATGTTCCGGGTATGCACTTTCAGAATGCCTTCGCGGCCGAAGATGTCGGGATTATCAACCACAATGGAACGGTCGAACCGGCCGGGTCGCAACAGGGCCTTGTCGAGGACATCGGGCCTATTCGTTGCAGCCATCAGGATGACGCCTTCATTGCTGTTGAATCCGTCCATTTCGACGAGCAACTGATTCAGTGTCTGCTCGCGCTCATCATGTCCGCCGCCCAAACCAGCCCCACGCTGTCGCCCGACGGCATCCAGTTCATCAATAAAGATAATGCAAGGAGCGTGCTTCATGCCTGTCGCGAACAGGTCGCGCACCCGAGCGGCGCCGACGCCCACGAACATCTCGACGAAATCGGAACCGCTGATGCTGAAAAACGGGACCTTCGCCTCGCCCGCAACCGCGCGGGCGAGCAGCGTCTTCCCGGAACCGGGCGGTCCCACCAGGAGGACTCCCTTCGGAATTTTTCCGCCGAGCCGGGTGAACTTTTTCGGGTCTTTCAGGAACTCGATAATCTCCTGCAGTTCCTGTTTGGCCTCTTCGACACCTGCGACATCATCGAAATTCACTTTTGACTGCGACTGCTGGTGCAGCCGTGCGCGGCTCTTCCCGAAAGAGAGCGCCTTGTTGCCCCCGGATTGCATCTGTCGATAGGCGAAGTACCAGATGAGCAGGATAATCAAGGCGAACGGCAAAATCTGGATAAGGATCGTCTGAAACAGCCTGGGAGAATACGGCTTTTCCGCGTATTGAACGTTGTTCTCCTTGAGGATCGTGTGGATATCGGGATCGGTCGTGAAGGTCTCGAACGGTTTGTTTCCTGATAGTTCGCCCTTGATGGTAACGCCGGTATTTATACCCCCGGATTCATTCGCCTGAAGCGTTATTTCGGTCACCTGACCATTGCGTACGTAATCGAGAAATTCAGCGTACGTTATTTTCGTTGGCGGCGCCTGCTTGCTTTCGTGGAAAAACAGAATGGTGACCAGCAGAACGGCCATCAGAACCCAAAAAACAATGGTTTTATATTTATTGCTATTCATCTAACCCCTTAGCAGCCCTTTCGCGCGTGAAGATAAGCTATTAATCGCTTTGGAAACATATTTTACCATCTAATACTAACACAATTCACTAAAAATAACAATAGGTTTTGGGACGCCGGTCGCATCGCTCTAAGTCGTAAGTATATGAATATCGGGCAATTCACGATACCGCTCGTCACAGTCGAGCCCGTATCCAACCAGAAATCGATCGGGAACGACGAAACCGACATAATCGGGTTGTATCAGTTCCGTCCGCCTCTCGGATGGCTTGTCCAGCAACGTGCAGAGCCGCAATGAGGCGGGCTCGCGAAGTGAGAAATAATTCGTGAGAGTCCGATACGTGAGGCCGGTATCGATGATATCTTCTATAATCAGGACATCTCTTCCGCGAATGCTTGTGGAAAAAACGGGGGAAAGGCTGACCCGACCCATGCTACCTTGACGATGATAACTTGAGGCGGCAACAAAATCGATCAGAGGAGTTACCGTCAGCCGGCGTATCAAATCGACGAAGAAGAAAAAAGCCCCCTTCAGCACACACACCAGGACCAGATCCTTGTCCTGGTAATCTGCAGAGATGTTTTGTGCGAGCTGAGCGACCCTTTCGGCTATTTTCCGCTGTTCAAGGAACAGTTCCAGGCGCTGGTTTTTCATAATCCACTCGAAGCGCCGATTTTGAATTCGGCTTCAGCTTAAATCGTTTATCTATGGCATATCCCATTACCCACATAATTCTGCCCTCGGAAAGGAGGAGCGGAATTTGGTTTCGAATGAAACGCGGGATCTTCCTGTCAATGAAAAAATCCTTGAGCTTCTTGCTGCCATCCATTCCCAGCGGCCAAAAAATGTCTCCCGGCTTTTTCACCCTTATCTCAAGAGGAGCGCGGACTGCCTTCAGATCGAAATATTGGCGGGTGCGCGAGCATTGGCGTATCAGGCGCGCCGGCGACGAGATTTTTGGGAGAACGGAAGTCTTGACCAAAATGTTTAACTCTTTACTGTACTGCCGGCCCGAGAGCCTGATTGGAAAAGACCCTTTTATTGGAGCGGACAACGCCTTCGGGCTCGCAACAACCCCCACCTCTTCATTCAGCTCGAGGAACATGTCACCCGGCAGGTTCATCCTGCCTCCGGCAAGAAAAAGAGCATCGGCGGCGGCATAATGGAAGGCCTCCAGCATCGGCGGCGCGGGGCGCGCCAGCTTCACCAGGTGCGCGAAAACCCGAGCGCGCAGCGCCGGGTGAAATCGGCTAAGCATCTTTGCATCAAAGAGAACCCATTCCCTCTTGCGTTCGAGCAGAACCTCCCCCGCGAGCAGTCTTGTCTCCGAAGAGAGAAAATCATTCTCGATTGAAAGCGCTGAGGCGGTCGCGGCAAGGCGCCGCTTGATCTGGGCGTTATATTCCCTCATTAGGAGCGGGAGCAGTTCCAGCCTCACCTTGTTGCGGAAATATTCCGGCTCCTCATTCGAGACATCGGTTCTGTATTCAAGTTTCTGTTTCTGCACGTATTGAATCAAATCGTTGCGCCAAGTGTATATGAGAGGCCGGATGATACGGACGTTTCCCCGTTCGTCCGCAGTCCTTGCCGGGGGGATACCGGCCAAACCCTCAGGCCCGGCGCCGCGGATCAGTCGCATCAGGATGGTTTCGGCCTGGTCGTCGGCGGTATGTCCGAGAGCGATTTTGGTTGCGCCGATAGAAAGACTCGATCGAAAAAAGAATTCATACCGCAGCTTCCTGCCCGCATCTTCGACCGTCAATTTGTTTTCTTTCGCATAAGCCGCGACATCGGCCGAACTGGAAATGAACATCAGTTTGTTCCGGCCGGCGACTTGTTCCGCAAACTCGGCATCCTTCTCAGAGGCTTCTCCTCGAAGCCTGTGGTTGAAATGAGCGACGCCAAGGCGGATTGAATATTTCTTCTGCAGCTTCTGGAGGACGTCGAGCAGGCATACCGAATCCGGTCCACCCGAAAAAGCCACCAACACCATTTCTCCGCCCGAAAGCATCTCATGGCGATTTATTGTATGTTCTATATTTTTGAGGAATTCCCGCATGTTTTTTGGTGAACGGTGCGGCCCTGAGGATCTTGCGTTTTTGGCCATTTGCGATTCGCGTGCCGATCAGTACGGCGTTTCATTCACCTTTCTTCTTTACTCCACTTCCCCTTCTCTTTTTTCCAGCCTTTCAAAGAAAAAGTAACGCGCTTGATGCCCTTGGTTCTGAGGATGACTGACTCGAGCACCCATATGAACCTGGCGAGTTCTGAATCCTTCATCTGAGCGCCCATAAGTTTTCTTAATTCACCGCGAATCGTAACCGATCCCGACGCCGTGCTAATGCCAAGCTGCGACAGGTCAACGTTATATTCGGTGAGTATCTTGCGAACCTTCGAATTTATTTTCAGATCGGCTTCAGACATTTTGATACCCGGCGATAGTAACCGGCATGGATACGTGCGCGACATCGACCGCATGTTGCCGGAGCAGGGCGCAGTGCTCGAAGCGAGGACCGGCGCACGGAGCAAGACGATTTCCACTGTAACATTCAGTTGAGCGCGAGTCAAGCAGAAAGGCTCAGATGTTCTTTCGATCAGGGGCAAAAAGGCTGATGTTCACCCAGGGTCAAGGGCAATTTGTTCGGTTGTTTATAATTATCCACCAAACTTTCCGCAGTTTTGCCTGAGGATCCGATTGTTGCGGGGAATTCTGGGGGTCGACGAACGGGCAGAAAGAGCCGCCATCGTTCCTTGAGAAGACATGCTGATTCTGCTATAATTCAGCGAATTCCGCTGGTTTACCGTTAGTTTGCGAAAGGAACCGATGACATCAAAGTTGAGCCGCCAGCTTTGCCTTCCCGAAGACGTGGAGGCTATATACCGCGATTTCGACAACTATCTCCGGCACGACCCTGCGCGAATGCGCAAGGAAGTGCAGGATTATGAGAAGACGGCGGCCGAAAGTCATCTTCGATACGCGGGCATGGCGCTCCTGGTGGCTTTTTATCCATTTATTGTAACCGAAGAACAGGTGCAGTATATCTCGGGCGTCGCCGAATCGATGATCCGGCTGATGGAGAAGATAACCCATCTTTTCCTGAAAGAGCCGGCGATAAGGCGGCAGTTCAATTTCAGCGCCAAGCAACTCGAGTTGATCGAGGCCGATCCCGGATACAGGCGGGCCATTCCATGTGCGCGATTCGACTCATTTTACGACGGCGCCGGTCTCCGGTTCAGCGAGTTGAACACCGATGGCTCATCCGGTATGGACGGAGCGGATCGCATTGCAAGGATTTTCCTTTCTTCTCCGGCGATGAAGGAGTTTTTTGGCAACTCTAACCTCCGGTTGTTCAGCATCAACCAATGCGTGCTCGAAGCGCTTTTGACCTGCTACAAAGAATACAGCGGCCAGGCCGCGCCGCCGAAGCCCCGAATTGCAATCGTAGACTGGAAAGAAGTGCGCACGATAGAAGAATTCTATGGTTTTGCCGAATTTTGCCGCCAGAGCGGCTATGAAACTATTGTGGCCGACCCTCGCGAACTTGAATATGATGGCCGTTCTCTTTCTCACCGGGGGCAGAGAATCGACTTGATCTATCGGCGCGTCGTCTCGCGCGAGTTCGTTGAGCGACTGGAGGAGGTGAGGGCGATGGCGCGCGCCTTCGTCGACCAAAATGTGTGTGTGGTCGGCTCGTTCCGGTCGGATGTCGCCTTCAGCAAGCGGGCATTTGCAGTGGTTCAGAACCCGGCGCTCTATGAGTATTTCACGGAAGAAGAGCGCCGCCTGGTGGCAGCGCATGTGCCATGGACGCATCTGTACAAGGACGAGGAGATCGAACATGGCGGCCAAAGGATCAGGATTCCCGAACTCGCAAAGGAGAAACAAGAAGATTTCGTGCTGAAGCCGTCGTATCTGTACGAAGGCAGGGGAGTAAAAGTCGGTTCACTGACGAATCGGAAGGAATGGGAGGACCTCACGGTTTCGGCGCTCAACAATGATTATGTGATACAGGAGCGGATCGATATCCCGGCGATGCCGGTTGCCGTGTGGAACGATCAAATGAGAATGGAAGAGCGCTGGATCCATCTGGGCGAGTTCGTGTTCGGCGGCCGCTTCTGCGGGCTCTACTGCCGCGCGGCCAATAAACTGGTCATTGACAGGCGGAGCAAGGAACTCCTTGTCCCCTGTCTTATCATGAATCCATGAGGTCGAGGCAATGATGGAAACCGGGCAAACGAATCAGGAAATTCGGAAAGTAGTCGATGTGCACCTGCACATAAATTTTGAGCGGCCGCACTCGCAGGAAATTGCGAAAAAGGCGGGGATTACTTACACTCCGGACGGTCTGCTCGCGGATATGGACGCGAGCAATGTGCGCAAGGCATTGATCATGAGCGTCCCCGGGCAAACGAAAACCTCCTATGAATTCGCCCAAAGACATCCGGGCCGCTTCTGGGTCTGCGGCTCAGCCGATCCAAAGAACCTGACAGCCGACGTCCTGAAGTCGGTCGAGGCTGATATGGCCGAAGACAGAATCCGGGCGCTGAAGTTCTACATTGGTTATCAACACTACTATCCGGATGACGAGGACTGCGTTCCCTTGTATCAACTGGCTATCAAGTACGGGCTCCCGGTCATCTTCCATACCGGCGACTGCGTGAGCCCCATGGCGCGGCTGCGCTACTCGCATCCGCTCACCATCGACGACTTGGCTTTTCGCTTTCCTGACCTCAAGATCGTGATGGCGCACATCGGGAATCCCTGGATTTGGGACGCGGCGGAGGTCATCTATAAAAACGAGAATGTTTGCGCCGACCTGTCCGGCCTGATCACCGGCTTGCCCGCCGAATATAAGGAAGAGTATCGCGAATGGGTGAGGAGACAGGTTCAAGATGCAATCTATTACTGTGGCGCCGATAACATGATGTTCGGCACCGATTACTGCCTCATCTCTCACGCGGAGGCCATCGATTTCTTCTCGCATCTCAGGATTAAGCGGGAGGACCTCGAAAAGATATTCTCCCGGACCGCGCTGAAGCTGTTCGGTAAAGGGGAAACAATATAGAGCAAGTGAGAGAGCGTTTCTCGATATCAAATTTCCGAACGGGTGGCACGCCTTTCCCGTCGCTACAGGAACATAGAAGGGCTTCCTGAAACGAAAGGAAAACATCATGATCTTCAAGCAGATTCCGGTTGGGGTGATGGCGAATTTCACTTATGTCTTCGGCAGCGAGAAAACAGGCGAGGCGGCGGTCGTTGACCCGACCTCCAATCTTGCAGATATCCTGCGTTTCGCGGAAGAGAAAAACCTTAGGATCGGCCTGATTTTCGCCACCCATGACCATGCCGACCATACGTCCGGCATCAGCGCGCTTGCAAAAAAGACCGGAGCCAAAGTCGTCGCGCACAAAGCCGAGACGCAGGGACTGCGGAGAAAACATCTCCCCGTCGACATCGAAGTAGAGGACGGGCAGAAACTGAAGCTCGGCGACATCGAGATAACGATCATACACACGCCCGGCCATACTCCGGGCAGCATGTGCCTCCTGGCCGGCGGGAAGCTGATGACGGGAGACACGTTGTTTGTCGGCAATTGCGGCCGCACGGACCTGCCCGGCGGCAGTACGAAGCAGATGTTTGAGAGCCTCCACAAAAAACTGAAGGTGCTTCCCGACGACATCGAGGTCTACCCCGGTCACGACTACGGAGACCGGCCATCCTCCACAATCGGCCGTGAGAAGAAGACGAATCCGACGTTGGCTGCAGCCTCATTCGACGAATTTATGGAAGTGCCGTGATTGTGTTATAGGGAGATCGGAATGAAGCAAAAAGGAGAAAGCCCGGCCTTTATGAAAATAGAGGAGTTGTTTTCGGTAAAGGACAAGATTGCGCTGGTAACCGGCGGTTCGAGAGGTCTCGGGCTTGTCATCGCCCGCGCGTATGTTGAAAACGAGGCAAAGGTGTATGTCTCTTCACGCAAGGCAGACGCCTGTAAGAAGGCCGCGGAAGAGTTGTCCGCATTCGGCGAATGCATCGCGCTGCCGGCGGATGTTTCCCTCTCAAGCGATCGGGAGCGTCTGGTTCGCCAACTGGTGGAACGCGAGAAGCATCTGAACATACTCGTGAATAATGCGGGCGCCGCATGGGGAGCACCGCTCGAGGAGTATCCCGAGGACGGATTCGACAAGGTCATGGATCTCAACGTGAAGTCCGTCTTCATGCTGACCCGCGATCTGTTGCCGCTTCTGCAGAAAGCGGCCAGTCCGGACGATCCCGCACGAATAATCAATCTCGGCTCGATGGAAGGGATCATGGTGTCCGGCTATGACAATTATGCATACTCCATCAGCAAGGCGGCGGTCCATCACATGACGAAGGTGCTGAGCGCGAAGGTTGGGCCGAGGGCGATTACGGTAAATGCGATCGCTCCGGGTTACTTCGAAACCAAAATGACGAATTGGATGCTGGCGACGTATCGGGATGAGATCGTGGCCAATGCTCCATTGGGGCGGCTGGGAACGCCGCCGGATATAGCCGGGATAGCGATCTATTTGGCCTCGCGGGCCGGCGCCTACGTCAACGGTGCGATCATTCCGGTTGACGGCGGCACGTCCGCAAAATGAACGGCCACGAGTTTTGCTTGCAGCCGGAATGTTTAAAAACAGAAATAGTGTACGAGTTCCTTTGTCACGGTCACGAGATCCTCAATGTATACAAACTCATCGGCGCCGTGGGCGCGAAGATCCGTTGCGCGGGACACGCCGAAGTGAGCGACATCCAGCTTTTGCGGCTGCAGCGCATCCGCAACGCACGCCAGATCCGAGGAGCCGCTCATGCCCCCGAAGAGGAGCCCTTCCCAGCCTTTCACCGCCTTTATCGCCTCCTGCATCTTACGGACTGCAGGAGTGCCGGTATCAAGTTCGACCGCACCGTAGCCCCGCGTTATCTTCAGTTGCACATCCAGCAGCTTCGATTTCTTTCTACCGCGCTCAATCGCTTCCTCGATCTCCGCGATGACCTCGTCGGGATTCTCATCGGGAATATAGCGGCGGTTCAGCGTGAGTACGCATTCGGCCGGGACGACATTGGCCTTGGTTCCGGCATGGATGATATCCAGGTTGAACATGGGCGTCATCTTTCCATGAGCAAACGGCGACTGCGGATGCGGAAAGGCATCGAGCCGCGACTGCCGCTGTTCCACCTCTTCCTTGAGCGCCATGAGTTCCACAAGGATCGGCACCATCTGCTCGATCGCGTTGACGCCGAGAAAATTCATGCCGGAGTGACAGCTCTTACCCACCGCTCTCACATCAATCTGAATGCTTCCGGCCGTCCCCATCGTGTAGATAGGATCGACAGCGCCCAGGTCAAGCCAGATAATGTGATTCGAGAAGTACCCGTTTCGAGCAAGATAATCCGCTCCGGGCGTGTAGTGGCCGCCAAACTCCTCGTCAGTGCATAGCAGGCAATCAATATCAAACTTGGCAGCCAGGCCCATCTCCTGAATAATCTTCAAGGCGCCCAGCACGCATGCTATCGGACCTTTATCATCGACGGTGCCCCGTCCGTAAAGCCGTCCATCCACTACCTCGGCCCCAAACGGATCGTATGTCCACGAGGAATCCGCCGGCACCACATCCGTATGCGCGTACACCGAGACTTTCGGCAAATCGTTTTTCAGGCTGGCGACCAGGTTTTCGCGCGGGCCCGAAAGTTTTTCAGCCGCCATTTTGGGCGTATCATCCGGCACGAGAACCCGCTGCGTCTTCAGCCCGAATCGCTTGAATTCCGGCTCGACAAGATCATTGAATTTTTCGTAATTCCGGCCCGGTGGGACCGATGTGTCGATGCGGATCATCTCTCGTAAAATGTCAACCAGATACTGCTCTTCTGCTTCGGCTCGCAGGGATACCTCATGCCAGTCCATATGATCTCCTTCGTCTTCACATGATCAACTGAACGATGTACCTGAATGATTTGCCCATATCCCGCTCTTCCGTGAAACCAAGGTGTTTCCCCTGTTCCCGCGTGCTCTTGCAACGCATGACACATTCCCCGTATAAAGGCGTCATGTTCAGTTTCTTATTGAGCGTTTCCTGGCGGGCAACTATATTTTATAGGAAGTTGGTCCGAAAGACAAGTAATTTCTACCGGAGGAAAGCATAAAGGAGGGCTGGTCTTTATGGTAGATTCTGCTGCAAAACCCCCACTCTCGGGTTCAACCGCGCTATGGCAGGTGCGAATTTATTCGCACATTCAAGACTGGCCGAATGAATTCGGCCCTGCCAAAGGGGGGTTCTGCAGTGGAATCTATGGTATAGTATTCACACAAAAAGTCTTTGCCTCCGTCTTGGCCGGCAAGCCTGCTTGTCTTATGACGTTCTGCCGCGGCGGAATCAAAAAAGAACAGGAGAAAATACATGAAACCGGGGAAGGAATTCCGCAGCCGATTCCTCTCGAAGAATCCGATTCTCAGTTACTTGCCCGAAAGCGATAAATATCTATTCTCACTTGAGAAACCGAAATACAAGTTCAATATTATTGGCGCGGGTTTGATGGGGCTCGAGCATATGAGGCTGACGCTGATTGAAGGACGGGGAACGATCCACGGCGTCTTCGACCCGAACCCGCGCAGCATCGCGGTCGCCAACGAGGCGTATTCTCGCCTCTCGGACGGCGGCAGCCTGTACGCATACGATTCTCTCGAGGAAGCATGCAACGATCCGGCTGTCGACGGCCTGTTCATATGCACTCCCAACTATACGCACATCGACGTGCTCAGGGAGGCTGTCAAAGCGGAAAAGCACATCCTGCTCGAGAAGCCGATGGCGACCACTATCCGGGACGCTCACGAGATATGCCGGCTTGCGCAAAGTTACCGCGCGGTCCTGCAGATCGGGCTGCAATATCGATACAAGGCCATCTGTGTCGAGGCAATCCATGAGGCGCTCGAACGAAAATCGATCGGCGCGATCAAGACCGTCAGCATACTCGAACACCGAATCCCGTTCCTCGACAAGGTGAACCAGTGGAACAAATTCTCCAGGTATTCCGGCGGAACCCTGGTGGAGAAATGCTGTCATTATTTTGATCTGCTGAATTTGTTCGCCCAATCGAAACCGGCCGAAGTTTTCGCCTCCGGAAGCATGGCGGTGAATTTCCGCGATTTCGAGTATGAACGCGAGAAATCCGATATTCTCGATAACGCCTTCGTGATTGTCACGTATGAAAACAGCGTACGCGCTCGATTCGACCTGTGCATGTTCGCTCCGATGTTCTATGAAGAGCTGATCCTGTGCGGCGATGAGGGGCGCCTGCGAGCGACCGAAAGCGAGGACTTCATGCCCGGCCCGCGCGTGAAGTCGCACCTGGAAATCCTGTGCGGCGAAAACAAGCCTGCCCGGATAACGACGCCGTCCTATCCGCAGCATGTTCAGGAAACCGGCCACAACGGGGCAAGTTTCTTCGAGCATATCCGATTCATTGACAATATCGAAGGGAAGCCGACCGATACGGCCACGGCGGAAGAAGGGTTCTGGTCGATCGTCGTTGGAGTCGCCGCCGAAGAGTCGGTGAGAACTGGGAATGTGGTAAGGATCGCGGAGTTACTGCAAAGGGAAGGCGTGTCTCCTTAGGACGCCTCCGCGACAGGAGCTTCTCTGCCGTCATTCCTTAATTTTCGGCTGTGGCGCTGTGACGGGTGAACTCAGGTTTCAGGAGCAATGTCGTTTGCTCGGTTGTGGGTAATCCCATTACGTCACAAAGTTTTCACAGCGCACATGCCATCATCTTCTTTGCATTCAGTTCCAGCCCGAGGCCCGGCTTCTGCGGAACGTATAGATATCCGTCCTCCAACACCAGCGGCTCCTCGAAAAGATCATCAAGATACAGATTTTGTCCGCTGTATTCCTGCGGACGGGTGGCGCCGGCGTGGGCGGCGACGACATGCAGGTTTGCTGCAGTTCCTATCGTCGGCTGTGTCTGATGCGGGACGAAATGCTTGTTGTAGACTGAACCGAGCACGGCGATTTTCTGCATCTCGCTGATGCCGCCGCATTTGACCACGTCGGGCTGAATGATATCCACCTGCGCCTGCTCGATCAGGTCGCGGAACTGCCATCGGTTGTATTCGTGCTCGCCGGCTGAGACCGGCACATCCAGCGCATTGGCGACTTGCGCTATCCCCCGATAATCAAATTGGGCAACCGGCTCTTCGTAATGATAGATACCAAGCTCCTCGAATCTGCGTCCCTGTGCGATCGCGGCGCTTACGGAATAGCCGTTGTTTGCGTCGAAGCTCAAGGGGATATCGTCGCCGATCAACTCCCTGATCGCCTTGAACATTTCGTAATCCTTCTTTAAATCCACATCCTGCGCCCCTGCGGTCGAGCCGACGTAATCCATCCGGATCTTGAAAGCTTTAAATCCCTTCTCGAGGAATTGTTGGACGTAAGCGGCCATATCTGAGACCGCCATGTGTGCGCCGCCGCCGATGCTGGCATACATCAGAACCTTCTTCCGGCAGCAGCCTCCGAGCAGGGTATGAATTGGCAGGCCTGTCACCTTCCCCTTGATATCCCACAGGGCGATATCGATGCCCGCGATCGCTTCCGGCTGGACACCCTGCACGCCGAGCTTATACGTGCGGAAGGTCATATTGTTCCATAATCTCTCGGTCTCCAAGGGGTCCTCATTAAGAATTATGGGCTTCAGCGCGGTCTCCACGAAATGAGACAAGACGAGTGGATTCATCGGACTGCATTCGCCGATGCCGGTGACGCCTTCATCGGTCAATACCTGCACAAAAACGGAATGCGTGCGCAGTGGGGTCGCCTTCACATCGATGATTCTCATCTGTACCCCCGTCCTGCCGGTCTGTGACCGGTCCCTCAACCTATAATTTGAAGCGCGTGAACATCAGGTACTGGATGGGCTGAGCTTCATCGCTGTACTCGTGGTATGCAACGACTACGGTTCCGTCATCCAGTTGGGTCACGCTCGGGTATCCGATGTGCCAGTACTGCATCATGTTAAGGGAATTAATAAGAGGATTGATGCCGCTGGCGGTCGCCGGCTTGGCTATGCCGCCCTCCCTGATGACAAACTCATTGCTGACGTCCCAGGTCAAACCGTCTTCCGAGATGCAGCCGCGCACGCCGTACGGCGCCTTCCGATACCCGTAGACTGCCAGAACCCGGCCGTCCCTTAGCTGCATGACGTCAGCCGGGTAACCCCACAGGGAGGTTCTCTTCGGTGAGCTCCAGGTGACTCCGTCATCATTCGACCAGGTGAACCACAGGTTATCCTGCCGGTTTGGCTTGTGGTGTGTCCTCATCAAGCAGACCAGTTTCCCATCCTTGAGCCGCGCCATGCCGGGCTCGGAGAAGCTGATAATGCTTGCAGAATCATACGCGACGGTGGACCAGTATTCCCAATTATTCCCGCCATCATCCGATCTCAACAGGAAGCACCGGTCCGTTTCGGAGCCGGTCCCGGGCTCGCTCGCGGATGAGAGCGTTCCCCCCAACGGCATAAGCAATCCGCCGTCGGGAAGCTGGATGATGTGCCCGGCTCCCGAGCCTCCGCAGGCATAGGGAGATAACGATGAGCTCGCAATAGGGCTTGCGTTTACCTCGATGGGACTCGTCCACGTGACGCCGTTGTTTCCGGACTTCAGCAGAGCGTAGCCCGTCTGCCTCTTGAGGCGTTCGGGCATCCCGGGGGGCGGCATACCGAGCGCCTGGTCTCCTTCAGAATTGATGCCGCGCGGAGCCAGGAAATTACAGACTCGAGTGTGCATCAGGATAGTACCGTCGGCGATCTGTGCAAATGCGCAGTCCCAATTACCCTGCGATTCGGTATAAGGCCAGATGACTCGTTTCGTGGAAGCATCCCAGGTCTTTCCCCCATCCGTCGACTTGATGAAGCACGACTGACCGCTGTCTGCGTGGATGGGATATCTCTCCTCGTTGAACCCAAGGAAGAGCTCGCCGTTCTGCAGCAAGACAATACTGACCTGATTGCATGCGTGGGCCAGACCCGAATCCTTATAGACGACCACGTGCTCGACATCTTTAATGCTTCCCATTCTCTTCCTCTCCATGTTGACCATGTTGCCGGCGGCCGCTCCGGCGCTGGCGGCATTCAGGGTGCTTTCCGCGTCTGTCGCCCGTTTCCCTGCAGCAGGAACTTCTTCTGAAGCCCCCGTGTAAGCCGGGGTTGTAAAACCTGCGAAGACTAATAAGACCGCCAAAATTGTTATCCTGTTCACAATGCGTCTCCCCCCAATTTCATTAATCGCGTTCCACATTCAAGGTTGACAGAGTTCTCCCTCGTTTTGTCGGATCAGGATTCTGAGTTAAATCCTTCACCTGCGATTTGTTGGAATTCAGATGATCATCCCGGGCTGATCGATCAACTGCTGCACTCTCTGTTTGGCGAATTCGTTCAGTTTATTCTGTTCGGCCTGCGACAGCCCGACGTTCTCGGGAATGCCGTTGCGCGTCCTGAACTCAGTTTCCGCGGTCGCAATAATCTGTTTTCGCCGGCTATTCCATTTCCTGAATTCCGTAACCGATCGCAGCCGTGGAGTTTCTTTGACGGGCGGGAGACTCATGTAAAACTCGTAGGCTTCCTTCTCCGGCATCCGTTTCCAGTACCTGATCTCGGTTTTCTGTTTCCATCTCTCCGGAAGAGGAATGCCTTCGCCTTTTACGATGCCATGATCGAGCGCGTCGACGCCCCTTAGCTTGTCAAGTTTCCGCCGTTTCCACCAATCTTTGACCGTCATGATCTTTCCCCCCCCCAGGAAAACATTAGACGACCTGAAATTCTATTTGCCTGCTCCTCTTCGGAGCAGATAAACTTCTCGCTCACAGGAAGGAAAGATATCAACGGGAATCAAGCGAACGACTTTGATGACTTTTTATGACTTTCGCCTATCGTATGATTGCCTTATGTTAATAAAAATGGCAGGCGAACGCAAGTGTGATCGGAAGCGGAAGATTTGTGATGACCCTTCGCTTCCTGATATGATGCTCCAGCGGGAGAAAACAATCAGAAACACACGGGAGACTGGAAAAGCAAGAAGAGAGGAGACTGGCATGCCTACGCAAGCAGCGCAGCAGGCGCTGGACATTCTGAGAGATAGCAGTCAGTTCAAGTGGTACGTGATACCGCTTTTTGTGCTCATCGTGTACGTGTACGCGGTCGAAATCGAGAAGCGGAACTGGAGTCTGGTATTTGCGGGGCTGGCGCTCTGGGGGGCCGATTGGTTCAACGAAATCTGGAATGCGCTCGTATTCCACTTCACGAACCATGCCCCGGTGTGGGGCGCGCCGGGCGGCGGTACCGCCTATCTCCTTTTGATAGGGCTCAACATAGAAATCTCGTTCATGTTCGCGATTCTGGGCATCGTTTTCATCAAGATGCTGCCGGCCGACAGGAACCTGAGGATTTTCGGAATTCCGAACCGAATTTTTTTCGCGTGCGTCGATGCCGCCATCTGCGTGTTTATCGAGATCCTGCTGAATCTTGCCAACGCGCTTACATGGGACTATTCGTGGTGGAACGTGCGCGCGCCCTGGCTCATTTTCCTGATCGGCTACCTGTATTTCTTCCTGATCGCTTTCTGGGTGTATGACATGAAGAGCGTGCGGAACAAGGCGATAACGGTCAGCATCATTCTTGGGGTCGACGCCGCGGCGCTGATCGTGTTCGGCGTGTTCCTCGGATGGATCTGAGCGGAGAGTTCGTTGCAGCGCCAGGAATTTCTCTCATGCGCGGGCGAGTGTAATGCACAAGAAAATCGGCATTCTCGGCGGGCTTAGCCCCGAGTCAACGGTGACGTATTATCAATATATCACCCGGGAATACACCCGGCGCTTCGGAAATCATGCGTATCCCGAGATCATCATCTACAGCGTGTGCTTTCAGCAATACGTCGATTGGTGGACCGGGGATCGCTGGGATAGAATCACCGAAAGTATGATTGCGGCGGCCCGTGCGCTGGAGAAGGCCGGCGCCGACTTCGGCATCATCGCGACCAATACCATGCATATCGTGTTTGATGACGTCCAGAGGGCCTCCCGTTTGCCTTTTTTGAATCTGATCGACGCGACAGCCGAAGCAATCCAGGCGAAGAAAATGACAAAAGTAGGTCTTCTGGGCACCAAGTTCACCATGAACAAAACCTTCTACAGAGACCGGCTGGCGTCACACGGGATTACTGCGCTGGTGCCGGATGAGCCAAGCGCGGACGATGTGCATACCATCATAATGGAAGAACTTGTCCAAGGGAGGCTTCTGGATACTTCTCGGCTGCGAATTCGGGAGATCATATCCAGCCTCGCTGGGCGTGGCGCCGAAGGCGTCATCCTCGGGTGCACGGAAATCCCGCTCCTGATTTCAGAAACAGATTCGGCCCTTCCGCTATTCGACACAACCACCATCCATGCGCGAAAAGCACTTGAATATGCGGTTTCCGGAAAATGAAGCAAAAGGCGTCGGGTAACCGGCTCGGGGTATATTGATCGTCCATCACCCACACAGCGACCGATTCCACCGAGACGCGTGTTCTTATGCAGAAAATCAGACATTACGCCGCAAATGCAGATTTGACAACGCCTATCGAATGTGATATATCTTGCTCTACCAGTCAGATCTGCATCTGATAGTTCCGTCCGCCCAAACTCCGCAGATAAATCACTTACATGAAAACCTTTCGATTGCTGATTGCTGCCGCAGGAATAGTCTCGCTGTCTATAATCTCATATTACGTTATCGTCGTCGTGATGGCGCGAGACTATACCAGAGACGTCATCATAAAAGACCTGGAGTCCAAATCGTGGCGCCGGCCAAATGGCTCCGTCAACGGCTTTCTGCTGAGCGCAGGAGACATGACCCAGAGACAACTAGACATCCTTCTTGCGGTTGAAGACCCGACTTTTTTTGAACATAACGGGATGGACCTCAGGACGCCCGGCGCCGGCATAACAACGCTCACCCAGGGCCTGGTCAAGATACTGTATTTTGAAAACTTCAAGCCCGGCATCCGCAAGGTGAAACAGACACTGATAGCAGTCTTCGCCCTTGATCCACTGATATCCAAGGAAGATCAGTTGCTTTTGTCCATAAACGCTCTCTATCTGGGTCATGAGGATGAGAAAGAAATTCGAGGGTTTGAGGAGGCGGCGCAATCTTACTACGGGAAATCATTCGAATCACTGACCGAAGATGAGTATGTATCTTTGGTGGCTATGATCATTGCTCCTAATTCATTTCATGTGCTGAGACACCCTGAGGAAAATGCCGAACGGGTGCGCCGAATAAAAAAACTCGTTGCCGGCGAATACAAGCCGAGCGGACTGATGGATGTATATTATGAGAAACATTGAAAGGCCTTAAGGTGCCGTGTCCCTTACATTTCCCGGTCAGTTACCCATTTCCTGTGAAAGGAGCACTCGATTTTCCCCCAAAAATCCGTATCCTGCTTCCGCACGGCTTCTGTGGGGGAGGACTGCTGAAACTCTTTTTAGTTGCCAAATGTGCGGTCCCTGCCATACAATCTCCATAGGTAGGAAATTTTTTCCCATGGCCTCAATCGTCCCCAAATAGAAGAAAAAATGAGTCGCAGTACCTGCCCAAAAGCTCTTCTCGTGCTGTTCGCGATATTCATGTTCGCGCCTTCGCCTGTTGCCGGCTCAGAAGAGTATCGGGACGTCATCATCGTCATCGATATCAGTACCAGCATGTCGGACCGCATCGAGATGGCGAAAACGGAGGCGATAAAGGTAATCTCTTCCGCCCGGCCGGGAGACAGGGTAGCCATCATCACGTTCGGCAGTTCCGTGCACCTCCTTGAGCGAAGACGTATCAACTCCCGCACGGACATCCTGGCGCTTGCATCGGCGGTAGACCCCTTGCAGGCAGTTGATGTAAACACCAATTTGCCGCTGGCGATGCAGCGAAGCCTGCAGGAATTACATCAGTTATATGAAGACAGCGCCGACCGCAACAGAGTGCTTGTCTGGCTCAGCGACGACAGAAACAACCCGCCGCCCGATCTTCCCGAACCTATCACCTTCAAAACGCTGAAACAGAAACAGCTCGAACAACTCCCCGATGAAAAGTGGTTCGAGTTTTCGCCCGCCATCGAGCCGGAAGTCGAATCGGACATGGAATGGTTCGTCGGATGGGCGAACCGGAATCCCATGGAGCTGCGCGTAGAAGCCGTCGATGCAGACATGGGGATCCTGTTCACTTCCGATCTGCAAAGACATCTTTCGGTTTCGTTCACTCCCGATAGCAAGGCGGTCTGGGGGACAATACTCATGGTCACCGGAGAGATAACCGACGGCGCGTCCCGCACCCCGGTCGTGATAGACCCGCCGGTGATCGTGTGCGACGGCGCCGAGTGGTCACAGGACCTCTCCATCCTTTTCCCAAGGAAGCCGGGAAACTATACCTGCACCATTCGGTTCTCTTCGCCTGCGGAGAAAGCACTCCGCATCTCGCCGGCTGAAATCGTCCTGAAGGCGCGAATTCAGCCGGAAATGAAAACCATTGCCTCCGCGACCAACGATTTCGCCGATACGGCATCGGAATACGATGTCCCTTCCAGGATAAGGCCGCTCACAACGCGCGGGCAAATGGGCTCTCCCGAAACGGCCGAAGATTTCGAGCAGTTGGCGGCTGAGGAAGGGCTGCTGTTTGAATCCATCAAACCGGGTAACCGCTACACGCAAAGGGTCCATCTTTATCCGACGGAAAATGTTCCAGTCGAATCCATTGAAATGAAGACCAACCTTGCGCTGCCGGCCGGGCTGGGCATCCAATCCGCGTTCAGCGTAGTGGACGGCGTACTTGTGGCCGATATGGTGCTCGCGGCCGCGGATAACTGCCAACTGCCCGAGGACTGCGACCTGCGGGGCAATGTCTCTTTCGTTTCCTCCGTCAGCCGGGCAGAAATCTTTCCCGCCTCCGTCCCGGTACGCATAACCACAAAAGAGAAAGGAATGCCGGCGGATATTCTTGAGCCTCCCCCGCCGGTCGCCAAGACCCGCCGCTTCTCGATCGAAAAATCGTTTTTTGCGCTCCTTCCGAAGGTACCGATCTTCCTGGCCGTTGTACTCCTGGTGGCCGGCGTGTTGTACACCGTGAAACAGGTTATGTTCCGACCGAGACTGTTCGGATCGCTCGAAAGAATAAACAATACGAACGGGGCGGCAAGCCATTTCGACCTGCAGAAAATTGGGAAGCGAGGCTCGATCGTGATCGGAAAAAGCGAGAATGCCGATATCACGCTGACCGAACCCGGTGTCGATGAGCTGCATGCGCTTCTGGTGCCGATGGTGACCAGGGCGGGGAATACGATGTTCGTGCGCCCGCTGAGCCAGAGCAGGGTGCTTGTCAACCGCGTCCAATACGCACAGCCGAAGGAAATTGTTAACGGCGACTTCATCACGATCGGTTCGGCGGTGTTCGTCTATAAATGCCGGCCCGTATCCAGGGAGGCGATCGTCGAGTTCCTGACTGGGAATTGCATGCGCGGAACCCTCATCTCATGGGACGTCGATGCGCCGGAATTCAAATTCCTTCCAAAAGACGCCTCCTCTGACGATGAGGCGCTGGTGATCAGCTTTTCGGAAATCAAAACGATCTCCTTCTTGAGCAAGAAAAGCAGATTCCCGTTCAATCGTTCGGGCAAAGCCAATCAGCGAAACCGGGGAAGACCGCTCGAAGTGGTCCTGCAGGACGGACAACTGCTCGAAGGCTATGGCACCATCGAGTCGAACACCTGGAACAAAAGGTTCTATCTGATTCCCAAAGAGACACGTGAAATCGCGCTCATCCTGATCGAACGCGCCTCGGTCCAGCACGTCTTCGAACAGTCCATGTTTTAGGCTTCCGCGATAAAGAGATTTATCAAAAAAGGCAGTTGATCCGCAGACGAATGCCGGTACACGCCTATTGCTGAGCGAAGCGAAGTACTGCTTTAGCAGGATCATCCTGAGCGACCGCGAAGGATCTCTCTTCTTCCAACTTTGAACTTTGAACCTGGAACATGGAACTCATTTTTGGACCACGGATTTTCACGGATTTTCACGGCGCAGCGTAGCCGCAACCAATAAAAAAGAAGAAGAGACGGATCATGGATGTCCTAAATGTCGCAAAACACAAGACGAACTAGACGAATGAACCA
>QZKU01000031.1 GCA_003598085.1 Candidatus Abyssobacteria bacterium SURF_5 | reverse complement strand
GGCCTTTGCATTTCCGAAAGGGTTCTTGTGGGGAACGGCGGATGCGGCGCATCAGGTAGAAGGCAACAACACCAACAGCGATTTCTGGTTTCTCGAACACATGCCGGACACGATCTTTGCAGAGCCCTCCGGCGACGCGTGCGATCATTACCACCGCTATCGCGACGATATCCAGTTGATGGCGCAGCTCGGGTTCAACTCCTACCGGTTCTCGATCGAATGGGCGCGCATCGAGCCGCAGCCGGGCCATTTTTCCGTCGCCGTCCTCGATCATTACCGGCGCATGCTGGCCGCCTGCTGGGAAAACAAGCTTTTTCCGTGTGTCACGTTTCAGCATTTCACCGCGCCGCTCTGGTTCACCTCGGACGGCGGATGGGAAGACGACAAAGCCGCCGATCGGTTTGCGCGCTATTGCGAGCGCGCGAGCAGGCATCTCGGCGATATGATCGGCATGGCGTGCACCATTAATGAAGCAAACCTCAACGGGTCGCTCGCGGCGAGGGGAACGCTTCCGCGCGAAGGCCTGAAGACGCGCCTCGAATTTATGGCCGAAGCGGCGCGCCGTTGCGGAAGCACGGTCGACCGGTTCGGTCCCTACCTCTTCGGCAAGCCGTTCCGGATCAACGAGGTCATGCTCAAGTCGCACATCAAGGCGCGTGACGCGATGAAGGCGGCCTCGGGCAAATTCCCGGTCGGCGTCACCCTCTCGATGGCGGATTACCAGGCCGTGCCGGGCGGCGAACAGCAGCGCGACCGCGCGCTGGCCGAGGATTACGATCCGTTCCTCGAAGCCGCACGCAAGGACGATTTCATTGGAGTTCAGACCTACAGCCGAACCCGCTTCGGGCCGGACGGCGCCCTGGGGCCCGAGGAAGGCGTTGAAGTGCTGATAATGGGATACGAATTCTGGCCGGAAGCGCTCGAGCCGACCATCCGGTATGCATACGAGAAGGCGAAGGTGCCGGTATACGTGACCGAGAACGGCATCGGCACGACGAACGACGAGCAGCGCATCGAGTATGTCCGCCGCGCGCTGAAGGGGGTCGTCAACTGTTTGCAGGACAAGATCGACGTGCGCGGCTACTATTACTGGTCGCTCATGGACAACTTCGAGTGGCTCTTCGGCTACGGCCCTCAATTCGGGCTGATCGCGGTTGACCGAGAAACCCAGTTGCGCACGATCAAACCGAGCGCGACTTATCTCGGGCGGATCGCAAGAGCCAATGAGTTTTGACGGGCTCTGTGCGAATACATTCGCACCTACCGGTTGAAAGTCCATCCAGGGCCGAATTCATTCGGCCCGTTTTTCCTTGAGCTTCAAAACAACCGCAAAGGCTGCCAGGGCGCCAGGAGCATTCGAGGAATCTTTTTTGGACAAGCGTGAATTTTTGCTGCGATTTGGATGATAGCCTTACTTGTGATGATTTGGCGCCTTTTGTGCATTGCCTGTAGTCCCTTTTCCGCTCGGAAAATTCAAGCAGATTCTTCCGGCAAGTAACTACTTGTAAAATCCGAACTTCTGTTATAATAAAGAAAGACAATCATTTTTGAGGAAAATGAAGAACGAGAAAAACAAAAAGCAGCCGTTGCGGCGCCGGGCGCGCGTTCAGAAGAAGGGGGCCAAAAAACCAGTCCCTCAACCGCCGGCCTGGTCCGAGGGCGCCCGGACGGAAAGCGAGCGGCTGTACCGCAACATTTATGCGATTGCGCCGCTTGCGTTCGTCATCTGGGACCTCGACTGCCGCGTGATCGATTGGAATGAGCGGGCCGAGAAGATGTTCGGCTGGAAGCGGGAAGAGATCATCGGCCAAAATTTCTTTGAGTTTCTCATCCCGGAGACCGTGCAGTTCGAGGTCAAGGATGTGGTTTCCGCTCTGCTGAACAGGGAATTGCCGATCACGCACATCAATGAGAACCTCACCAAGAGCGGCAAACTGATTCTGTGCGAATGGAACAACGCGATCCGGTACGACAACGAGGGCCACGTCATCGGGGCGCTTTCGCTTGCGCTTGATATAACGGAACGCAAACGCGCCGAGCAGGCGCTGCAGGAACAGGACCGCTTCCTCTCGAACATCTTCGCCAGCATCCAGGACGGCATCAGCGTGCTCGACAACAAAATGAACATCCTTCGCGTCAATCCGACGATGGAGCGGTGGTACGCTCACGCGATGCCGCTCGTCGGCAAGAAGTGTTATGAGGCCTATAACGGAAGCGATCGGTCGTGCGAGCTGTGCCCGACCCTGCGAACGATCGAGAGCGGCGGAGCGTCGCATGAGGTTGTTCCGCGGCGCGGACCGGACGGCGGCATTATCGGGTGGTTCGACCTGTATGCGTTCCCGCTCGTCGATACCGGGACCGGGCAGCTCGAGGGGATTATCGAGTACGTTCGCGACATCACCGAAAGGAAAAAGGCGGAGGACGAAATCCGCAGGCTGAACGAAGAACTCGAGCAAAGGGTGGCGGAGCGCACCCGCCAGTTGGAGCAGGCAAACAGCGAGCTCGAAGCTTTCACCTATTCCGCCTCACACGACCTGCGCTCGCCGCTCAACAACATCCTCGGGTTCAGCCAGATCCTTTCCGACGAGTACACCCAGCATATGGATGAGCGCGGAAAACGATACCTGCGCAACATCCGCAGCGCCTGTTTTCAGATGACCCAGCTTATCAACGACCTGCTCGGCCTGTCGACCGCGACGCGCACGCCATTGCACCGCGAGCAGGTGGACATCAGCTCGATGGCGAGCGCCGTCATCGGCCAACTGCAGGAAACCGAGCCCGACCGCGTCGTGAACGTATCGATTGCGCCCGGCCTGTTCGCGAACGCCGACTTCCGGCTGCTGCGCCTGGCGCTGGAAAATCTCCTCGGGAACGCCTGGAAATTCACGGGCGGCAAAAAGAACGCAAGAATAGAATTCGGTGTGTTGCAGCAGCCTGCGGAGGACACGGCCGCGGCAGGGCCGCGCGTATATTTCGTCCGCGATAACGGCGCCGGCTTCAACATGGAGTACGTCGAGAAACTTTTTCAGGCATTCCAGCGGCTGCATCCATCGAGCGAATTCGCGGGAACAGGCATCGGGCTGGCCACGGTCGCCCGCATCATTCGCCGCCACGGCGGCACGATCTGGGCCGAGGCCGCCGTCGGGAAAGGCGCCACCTTCTACTTCACGCTTCCCGATCCGAAATAAGAGCCGGAAAAGCCTGCCTGCTGCATCCGGGGATTAGATGATCGCTCTTTCTTGACAAGCCTTTCCGGGTATGCTATACTCGCCCGCAAGAGTGAAAGCTCTTCGCATCGAGTTGGTCTGAAAAAAATTGACTCACCTCCGTAAGAGTTTCGACTCTTACGGTTTTTTATTTTTTAGACATCTATTACAGATACAACTGCGAGAGAAGGAGGTGAAAGGTAGTTGCCGGAAGGAACAGTAAAATGGTTCAACGACCAGAAGGGCTATGGGTTCATTACCCAGGACAACGGTCCGGATGTGTTTGTTCATCATTCAGCCATCCAGGGGAGCGGTTTCAAGACGCTTTCGGAGAATGATCGTGTTCGCTTCGAGACGGTCCAGGGCCAAAAAGGTTTGAAGGCAGAAAACGTAATGAAACTATAATCGGTTTCTTATCTTTTCTTGCACGCTTAATCCCCGCAATCCTCACGCAGGCTTTGCGGGGATTCTGTTTTTATTAGAGGCGGGAAAAGATTACGGACTGGCCGCTTCGGCGTTCCGAAAGATGTCCACTATCTCGCGAGGGGTGGCGGCAGAAAGAACGCGCTGGCAGAAGGAGCGGTTGCGCACCAGTCGGGCGATCCGGGCGAGCAGCAGCAGATGCAGGTTCTTGGCCGAACGCGGGCCGGCAAGCACCAGGACCATGTGGACCGGCTCACCGTCGATCGCGTGAAAATCCAGCCCCCGCGGAATCCTGGCGAAGGCGACCACCAGGCGCTCGATGCCTGATACATAAGCATGCGGCACCGCGATCCCATGCCCGATGCCGGTGCTTGCTATTTTCTCACGCTTCAGCAGTTCCGCCAGAATACTCTCCTCGCTTGCGCCGTTGCAATGCTGGCATATGCGATGGACAGCATCCTGGAGAAACCCCTCTTTCTCGCGCACGGCGGTAAAATCGAAAACCAGCTCCTCGTCCAGGTACGGCCAGATATAGGCCCCACAGGAACTTTTTGCCGCCGGCTTCGGCTCCGGCGCCGGCAAAGTGGCTGATTGCAGGACCTGTCTGAGCTTATCGCCTCCCTGCGTGGTCACAAATGCGGCCAGTTCGCTGAGATCGGCCGGCTTGATTCCCCTTTCCTTTACCGCCGTCAGAAAATCGAGGGCCTCAGGCATGTCTTGAATGAAGGAGAGAATGGCGGGGTCAAGCCCGCGGGCGATGGACAATAGGTAGCCCGCCGGCACCTCGAGGACTTGCTCGATTCTGGCTATCCTGGAGGCGCTCGGGGGAGGCTGCTTTCCGTTCTCTATCAGGCTCAGGTACGTTGGCGAAACATCAATGGTCCGCGCAAGCTCTCGAAGGCTGAGACCGGCGCAGATGCGCAACGTCCTGAGGAGGTATCCGAAATTCACTTCCACTCCGTTTATTGTTTAGTTAACAATAAAATTATATCCGCTTTGGCGGCCTCTGTCAAGGAATCCGCTTGCCAAAAGTCCAGCATAACGGCGCATCCGCCCCCCAAGGCCCGCTCAGACCTTCGGACGCTGTTTTGAAAAGGTTAAATTTTTTTATAATGCATCTGTTCTAAAAGTGTTGTATTTCTTGCAGGCTGTCCGTATTGTTGACAAAATATAATAGAAAAGCGATGGAAGACAATGCGAGGGAACAAACGCAAGGAGTGATATAGAATGAAGAAGTTCATGAAAGGCGTAGATTTCGTTTCATGGCTTTTACTGGTTATCGGTGGGATAAACTGGGGGCTGATAGGGTTTTTCGAGTTTAACCTTGTTGCGGCCATTTTCGGGGGCGAAATGCTCCTGATCAGCCGAATAGTATACGCCCTGGTCGGCCTCTCCGCTCTGTACGAGATTTTCACGCTGAAATTGATACGTGAAAGGTGGACCCCGATCTGCAGGGAAGAGCATGTGTTGCGTCCCACGGCCTAACCCGCAGTAACAAGCGCCACAACCTGCAGACTCCAAATTTGGAAAGCCTGTGCTTAGTGCATGGGCTTTCTTTTTTTGGGGGGCGAAGGGGACTGACTCCAATTACGGAATCCGCAGGCGTCGGGGACTGTCCCAAGAATTACGGGCCGCGTCTTTTAGGCCGTAGATTCGGGGCTGTCCCCAGAGCAGATGGCACCGGATTAGCAAGGCGGCGGGGACTGACACCATTTACGGAATTTATGCCTTTTTAAATTCGTAGAATGGTGTCTGTACCCAGAGCAAGAACCAGCCGCTCAATCGTCGGACAGTCTCACTGTCCCCAGAGCATTAATGGTGCCTGTCCCAAGCGAAGGGGACTGACTCCAATTACGGAATCCGCATCTTCCAAAATTCGTAGATTGGCGTCTATCCCCGCAGCCCCAGCCTTCATTCCGCACCTCGCCTCCTGTTCCTCCGTGTTCGGTAAAGCCGTTCGGTAAAGCCGCCCTGCTGCTCGAAAGCCTTGGCTTGCGCAGCGATTTGGCGGTCTAGAAGAGAAACTGCCACGGCGATCAGAGCTAAGGCGCCATTGGCCGCGATCTCCGGATAGGTGGACTCTGTGGACGGCATGGACGTCGTGGACATTGTGGACGATAAGGGACCAGCGTTTTCCTCAAAATCTCTCTTTTCTTCGTGGCGGGTGCGTCCATCCAGTCCACTACGTCCACGCGTTTCACTTATCCACTGCGCCACATCCTCAACGCTGGCGGGTCGCCGCGCGATCAGTTCTGATCGGCGTATGTCTTCACGCTCCCACAGCCTCAGTCGCCGCTGTCGCAGCAAATCCTCGTAGTCGAGCCGCAATTCCTCCAGGCTGGCCCGCGCTACGTTTGTCAATTTCAGCTCCATCTTCTTTGAGGTGCCGGAGGCTTGGCTGCCCTCGGCGATATTCTGGACTCCGCTCCGAGCCGCCTGCACCATCTGGTCGTGGGTCCGGCTGCGCCGATCAATGTAGCGATCGCAGAAGCGCACTGTCACATCGTAAATCAGTTGCGTAATCTGGAAAGTCTTCAGCTTACGATATCCTCCGTGCTTCGGAATCAGCGGCTCATTGTCAGGCATCTTTGTTCCCCCTCCCAAAAAGTTATCAAGATCATATCAGTCACCCTCCTGATAATCAACAATTTTGAACAAAACCCAAGGCCCCGAGCCCAAACCCGCTCCCCCCTTTTCCCATTTCTGATTATCCGCGTAACTCACTGATGTAAAAAATCTTCCGGTTTTCCTGACATATCCGTTCACAACTATGTCGTTGTTCAGGAATTCGGGGTGTGGTATTTCTTCATCATGAGAACTGAATCGAACCACAGAAAAGGAGTCACCGATATGGCAGAGCATTCGGATGTGAAAGGCGAACATCTTTTGGAGAACGGGCAGCACCGGGCGGGCGACCGGGTGACGGCGTCGGAGGGGGACGGGCGAACCGCTTCCGCCCGCCCCGCCGGCGGCCGCAGGACCTTCCAGTTTCACATGAAGCTGGTCGAGTCCGGCGACGGCGCGCGCCGCATCGAGGGCTACGCCTCGACGCGCGACCTTGACCGGACCGGCGAGATCGTGGAGCCGGGCGCGTTCGCCGACAGCCTCACCGAATTCATGGCGAACCCGGTGCTGACCTACATGCACGACTGGAGCAATCCCATCGGGAAGGTGGTCGAAGCGCGCATCGACGAGGTCGGTCTATTCATCCGGGCCGAGATCTCGGAAACGGCGGAGAAGGTGTGGAAGCTGATCCGCGAGGGCATCCTGCGCGCCTTCAGCATCGGATACGAGGTGGTCGAGGAGAAAGTTGTCGGCGGCATCAACCACATCTTGCGGCTGAGGCTCTACGAGGTGGCCGTCGTCAGCATCCCCGCGAACCGGCGCGCCCTTTTTTCGGTCAGCAAGGGCCTGAGCATGGGGAATGATCTCGTGGAGGAGGCTGCGGGGAAAGACGCCAAGATCGCCATGGGTACAGACCCTGCAGAAGCTCCGGGGACAGACACCATTCTATCCCGCGGGGCGCGGGATTTCGCTCCGCTCAACGACATCGGAATAAGCATGAACTCCGTAAATGGAGTCAGTCCCCTTCGCGCGGCCGTAAATGGAGTAAGTCCCCTTCGCCGGGGGAGAGACACTGCGGAGGCTCCGGGGACAGACACCATTCTACGAATCCAAAAAGACGTGGATTCCGTAAATGGAGTCAGTCCCCTTCGCTTGGGGACAGACACCATTCTATCCCGCGGGGCGCGGGATTTCGCTCCGCTCAACGACATCGGAATAAGCATGAATTCCGTAAATGGAGTCAGTCCCCTCGCGTTGGCCGAGGCGCACGCGGTTCTGACTGAAGTGATGGAGATGCTGGAGTAAGGGGATTTTAGATCCCGGATCGAGGTCCGGGACAAGCTTTGGATTTTGGATGGGGAACTACGGGGACGGTGGATGGGTCCCATGGTCGCGATGGGGACTGTCCCAAGAATTACGGGCCGCGTCTTTCAGCGTAGCTTCGGGGCTGTCCCCATCGCAACGAGGCACGCGAATCAATCGTCGGACATTCACTGTCCCCAAAACAAACTCATAGGGGCAGGTTCAAGACCGCCCCATAAAACAACCACAACCAAAAGGAGGAAGCACATGACAGACGTACAGACCAAACCGGATCACGAGTTGCTTCAACTGGTGCGCGCCATCAAGGAGAAGGTGGACGCGGGCGCTCAGCGCAAGTTGATCGACACGATGATCGAGGACGCACTCAGCCGGCAGAGGACGGCGGTGCGCGAGCGCTCGCTGCGCAAGGTCGAATTCAGCACCGACGCCGAATCGCACCGGTTCGCGCGGCCCAACCTCTCTCCCGAGCTGCAGCGCCGGGCCGACGATATCTACCTCGTCTCGAAGCTGCTGCGGCGCGACCCGCGCAGCCTGAAGATGTGGGGCGAATTCTCGCAGGATGCGTCCGCTTTGCGCAAGGCGATGGACACCGCCACCGCCGATGAAGGGCTCGAATGGATTCCGACCGGTTTCTCGGCGGAGTTGATCCAGAAGGTGAAGCTGGCGCTGAAGGTGGCGGCGCTGCACGCGCGCATCGTCATGCCGATGAACCCGTTCAAGCTGCCGATCGACGGCGCGGATGCGACAGCGTACCTGGCCGCCGAATCGACCAGCGACACGGCGACGAAGTTCACGGCTTCGACGCCCGGCACCAAAAACGTCACGTTCGACGCGGTCAAGCTCGCGTGCCGCGTGCTGGTATCGACCGAGCTCGAGGAGGACAGCGTCGTGGCGATTCTTCCGCTGTTGCGCGACAAGATCGTGCAGGCGCTCGCCGAGGCGCAGGAGAACGCCACCATCAACGGCGACACCGCCGGTACGCACCAGGACAGCGACGTAACCGGCGCGAACGACACTCGCAAGGCGTGGGACGGCTACCGCAAGCTGGCGCTGGCGTCGGCGAAGGTGGACCTGGCGACGTTCAACATCACGGACCTGCGCGCGGTCCGCGCCGCGATGGGCAAGTACGGCGTCAACCCGAACAACCTCGCCTGGATCGCGGGCATCAGCGTCTTCAACAAGATGCTCAACCTGAGCGAGGTGCTCACGGTCGACAAGTACGGCGCAAATGCCACCATCCTGAGCGGCGAACTCGCCAAGCTCGACGGAATCCCCGTCATCGTGAGCGAGTTCATCCGCGAGGACCTCAACGATTCCGGCGTGTACGACGGGATCACCACGACCGATACCGTGCTCCCGCTGGTGTACCGGCCGGCGTTTCTGTACGGCGATCGCAGGAGCATCACCCTGCGCGTGAGCCAGGAACTGTACATGGAAACCGACCAGGACGTCGCCATCGCGACACAGCGGCTCGATTTCCAACCGGTTCAGGACGCAGCCGCCGAGCCGATCATCGGCCTCGGCTACAACATCACCGCGTAAGCTGACAGGAAAAGGTTGCGCGGCGCGGCGCGCCCGCGCCGCGCAATCGATCTTTACCAGGAGCTGATTCCATGGCCGATCTCACAACACTCGCAAACGTGAAAGAGCATCTCGATATCGAGTCGGGCGAGACGCAATTCGACCAACTGCTCGCGAGGATGATAACTGCATCGAGCCGCCAGATCGAGGCCTACTGCAACCGCACGTTCGGGATCACCGCGCGAACGGAACTCTATGACGGCAACGCGAGCGATATCCTGTTCCTCGATCACACGCCGATCGTTTCGGTCGCATCCGTTGCGATTGACGAAGAGGCGATGGCAGCGGACGAATACAAGGTGTACGACGACTACGTGCGATTGTGCTCGCGCCTGTTCACGCCGGGCGAGCAGAACGTCGAGATTCAGTATTCCGCCGGCTTCTATGATCCCGCGATCGAATCGCCGCCGCCCGATCTCGAGGACGCATGCATTCAATTGGTCTCGTTCAAGTACTTCATGCGCGGGGCGGAAGGCATCACGAGCAGGCAGGTCAACAAAGTTACCGACAATTTCGCGAGCGCCGCGATCCCGCTTTCGGTCGCGCTGATCCTCGACAAGTATCGCCGCGCCCGCGTCGGAGCAGTCTAAGGGATTTTGGATCCCGGATCAAAGTCCGGGACAAGCTTTGGATTGGAAGAACCAAGACTTCCATCCGCAGATTGCGCAGATTTTCACAGATTGTTGCTTTGGGGATAGACAACGCGGAGGCTTCGGGGACAGACACCATTCTACGAGTTCAAAAAGACATGAACTCCGTAAATGGAGTCAGTCCCCTTCGCCCGGGGACAACGCGGAGGCTTCGGGGACAGACACCATTCTATCCCGCGGGGCGCCCTGCTGAAGCAGGGTTAAGAAACTGTATTTCGCTCCGCTCAACGATATCGGAATAAGCATGAACTCCGTAAATGGAGTCAGTCCCCTTCGCGGAACCTGTAGGGGCGGGTTTCAAACCCGCCCGGAATGAAATGCAAACCACCAAGACACAAAGACACGGAGCATTGCAAATAAAAAATCTTCTTGGTGTCTTGGCGCCTTCGTGGTTGATTTGAGTCTTTTGTATGTGGGAATCGGGGACAATTTGTCTATCTCCAATATGACCCTTTGCAGGAGCGCGATATGCAACACGTTCATTTGATATCGGAAACAAACTCGCTGGTGCTGCACGGATTGATGTATCCGCTGAAGGACGAGATGGATTTGGGCCTTGCCGGCGGAATATCGCAGGATGGCGGCATCTATGTCGGCAGGAAAGCTGCTCCGTCGCTTACGCTGGTGCGCTCCTTCGCCGGCGTGCGCGACGTCGATTACGAGGCCCTGAGGGACTGGTACGTGTATGTAGCGGAGGGGATGCGGCGGGTATTTTCATTCGTTGACGGCGACGGCCTGGGCTACAGCGTCCGCTGGCTCAATGGGCCGTCTGACTGGCAGAAAGACGGCGCCAACCGCTGGTCGGGCACGATCAGACTGCGCGTCGAGGGTTTCGAGCCGTAGGGTTGCGACGGGGACCATCCCCACAGCTTCCAAGAAAAATGCTAACCACAAAGACACCAAGACACCAAGAGGATTTTTATTTGCAATGCTCCGTGCCTTTGTGTCTTGGCGGTTTGTTTTCATTCGGTCGGGTATGAAACCCATCGCCACAGCAAACAGACTCCGCGGAAATCTGCGAAATCTGCGGATCGATCGGGGAGAACAATCATGAAATCGCTGACGCCGCAAACGCTCATTGAATGCGCCGCCGCATACAACCGGCCGGTGCTGCTGCTCGAGGTTGAGTGGACAGATATCTTGACCGGTCGCTATTCCCAGCGGCCGGTCACCATCGACGGCACGAGCTACGCCGGAATCATTCTCGCCATAAGCCCGATAAGCGCCTCCTTCAAGAATCCTTCGGCCGAATATGAGCCGGTCACGGTTGCGCTTGCGCCGGAGGAATCGCTCCTCGAGCGGGTGACGGCGTCGATCCCCGAGGGCAAGCCGGCGCGCGTCAGGCTTTTTTTCGAACCGCTGACGGCCGCCGACGTTGTCGACCTGTTTTCCGGGCACATCGAAAAGGCGCAGTTGCGTGACGACCGGATCGAGCTCATCATCGAGCCGCTGTTCGGCAGGTACGATCGGGCGCTGCCCGAGATGCTGGTTTCGGCCGCCAATTTTCCCGCGGCTCATCCGGACGACGTCGGGCGGCCGGTCCCTCTCATTTTCGGACAAGTTCCGCGCGTGCCCGCGGTCCGGGCGAAGGTGGGCCGCTCGACCAGTCTGCGCGGAAGCATCCTGTCGGCGGATACCACGATCGAGGTGGACGACACGAGCGGCTTCCCGGATGCGGGCACGCTTCTGATCGAGGACGAACAGATCACCTATTCGGGCAGAAGCGAGACTGTCTTCACCGGCTGCACGCGCGGAGCGAACGGGACGGAGGCCGCCGAGCACTTGAACCGTGCCGATGTAATCGAGTATATGACCGATCATATCTATCTCGTCGCATGCCACGCATGCAAATCGATCGAGAGCGTGCGCGTGGCCGGCGTGCCGGTTGACGCCGGCTCGTGCGCCATCGACTGCAACAATACGGCGCTGCTGCCCGGCGCCGCGCTCGCCACCATCACGTTTACGAACCGGCCGAAGGTGCGCAGGTATTCGCGCGCGTCTCGGTTCCTCGAGATGCAGTTCGATGAGACGGCGGCGGGCAACGAGGCGCTCGATCCGGAGCATTGCTACTACACCACGCTCGAGGGCTTCGCGACGCTCGTCGCCAGGATTTCCGGCGCCGCCGGCAACGACTCTCTTCGCATCAGGCAGACCACCGACATGAGCCCGAACGCGGACGCGCGCGGCGAGATCCTGAAGGCATTCCTCGTGGTCGAGCATTTCGAGAGCACCGCGTTCGCCGACGATTACCTCAGCGTCACTGTTGCCGCCCAGACCTTCAGGCTTGCCGGCCCGGGCGAGGAGGACGTGGCAGGCGGCGGCGGCGAGGTGGACGTCGATCACGGGCACGCCCACTCGATCACCGGCGAACACACGCATTCGATGGTGGTCAAGAAGGAGGCGCTGTTCACGAATACCGTCGCGCAAACCGGCGGGACCACCGGCAGTTGGGCCGAACTGAACGATATCGCCGGCAACAACCTCGACAGGAGCGGCTACACCACCACGGCGAGCACCGACAGGAATCTCATCTGCACGCTTGCGGCCACGACATCGAAAGGAAGCGTTCAGCGCATTCAATTCTGCTGCCGCCGCGGCGAGAGCGGAATGGTCGGCTCGTTTGTTCTGAGGTTCTATCACAACGGCGTGCAGGCGAAACAGTATACCGTCTCCGGCAGCTCGACGCCGGAAACCTGGAAATCGGGCTGGGAAACGATCAGCGGCCTGAACTGGGAAGACCTCGAAAACTCGAATACCTACATTGCGATCATTCCGCTCGGCACCGGTTTGATCCGGCTGTTCGGCGTCTGGTACGAGCTCGAATATCTCGAACAGCCGATCGAATACGAGGGTCCCGGCACGAAGGACAGCGCCGACGTCGGCGCCTACGCGGCGGCACACCATCATGTCATCAATGAAGAGCCGATCAGCTCGACCTCGGTCGTGGAGGCGGTGGACATAACCGACCTCGTGGCGAATGACTGGGGCTGGTTCACCGGCCGCGAGATCAGCGTCGATTACAACGTCGCCGGCGCCGACGACGGGGTGCTCGGCTATATCCTGCACGTCTTCTTCGAGGTCGAATACGCGCCGCTCGAGGAGATCATCAGCGACGACGTCACCTGCACGGTGCAAGGGATCGAATCCAGCGGCGACGGGACCGGCGAGTTGCTCGAGAATCCGGCCGACGTGATCCGGCACATCCTCGTGGACGTGCTCGGTCTCAGCGAGGCGGCCCATATCGATTCGGCCTCGTTCGCGGAGGCGCGCTCCTCGCTTCAGGCCGCGGGCGCCGCATTCGCGTTCTCGTTGTGCGAGCGAATAAGCGCGGCCCGGCTGTTGTTCGAGCTGGCCGAGCAGGCGCGCAGCCGCCTCGCCTTCAATGGCAGATTCTCCCTTTTCTATCGGGCGGAGTCGCTCGAGAATCCGGTCCGCGTCATCGCGCCGGCTCATCGGGCGGCGGCATCGGTCCGGCTCGAGCATGCCGGCGTCTCCGCGATCCGCAACATGCTCACCGGTTATCACTCGCGCGATTACAGCAGGAAAGGAACTCTGGCCGACAGATACGCGGGAATTGTTCAGGTGGCGGACGGCGAGAGCCGCGAGTCTTTCGGCGCGCGCGCAAAGGTTCATGAATTCTTTGCGCTCCGCGACGCCTCCTATGTCCAGAGCCTCCTCCAGTTCTTTCTGGGCCGACACTCGATCCCGCGGCGGCGTTATCGGTGGACCTCGTTCCTGCGGGATTTGAATCTTGAGCGCGGCGACGTCGCCGAGATCACCGATCTCGAAAAGGGACTGCTCAAGGTGAAGGGCGAGTTGATCGAGACGGCATTCGTTTCCGGGCGAACCGACCGGCGCGAGCTCGATGCCATCGGCTTCTGCGCCGAGCTCGAACGGTACGAATATTTTTGGACGGGTTCGGGCGCTACGTTCATCAAGCTCGACGAGCAGAATTTCTATTTCGTCATTCGCGGTCTTCTCGCGGCGTGCCTGTCGATTGACGGCAGGCTGTATCTCAAGGGATTCGTTGTGGGCGATCAGGAATTGCCGCCCGCGGCGGGCTACCCGATCTTGTACGACGGCGCTCGCGAATGCATCGCGTTCGCGCTCTCCGACGGGACGCGCGTCATGGAATTCGACGAGAAGGGGAATCTGCTGGTTCCGTCGGATATTCTGGGCGATCAGGCGCTTGCGTTTTCGGGCGCCGAAGACGCGATCGAGGCCGACGCGGAGAAGGTGTGGTTCAACATCGGTTCGACGCGCGCGGCCGAGGCGACCGCAGGCGGCTATCTGCGGCTTCCGCGCGACGTGGTCGAGGACTGCGGATGGGAAGAAATCATTTAAGAAAAAGGCGTGTATCCGCAGATTACGCGGATTTTCGCGGATTAGGATACAAAACCTGTAGGGGCGGGTTTCAAACCCGCCCGAAATGAAATGCGAATAACGGAGAGGAAACCTTCATGGGAAGCCTTATTCAATCGGTAGGTGCGAATTCATTCGCACAGTCTTCGCTGTTGAAGAAAGAACCTTCGATGCGCCCGGAATGAAATGCGAACCACCAAGACACAAAGGCACAGAGGAAACATAAAGAATAAGAAGGAATCTTCTTGGTGTCTTGGTGTCTTGGTGGTTGATTTGAGGCTTTTGGAGGCTTCGGGGACAGACACCATTCTATCACGCGAGGCGCGTGATTTCGCTCCGCTCAACGAGCATCGGAATAAGCGTGGATTCCGTAAATGGAGTCAGTCCCCTTCGCTGGAAAGGAGAAAACCTATGTACGGGAGGAAACGGAAAATGAAAACGATCGTAACTCTGGCTGTTGTCTTTTTGGTGCTCATCGTTGCGTGCGGCGGCGCAATCGCGGCCACAACGTTTTATGCGACCACCGCGGTGAGCGCGGGCGACGTCGTCGTGTGGGACCCGACCGCCGATTACGGCGTGAAGACGACTGCGGTCGAGGGCGCGCAGGCCGTTGCGGGCGTCGCGGACGAATCGGTCACGGCCGGCAACCTGTGCATAATCAGGCAGGACGGCGGCCGCGTGGCGGTTAACGTGGTCGGAACGGTCACCCGCGGACAATGGCTGATCACGTCGGCGACCGCGGGCAAGGCGAAAGGAGTCGATTCGCCGCAGGCGGGCATCTTCGCGCGGGCGGTCACCGCGGCCGGCGTTCCGGCGCCCGGCCAGTGTTATGCGAGCATCGAGCTCGGATTCGACGAATATTTCACCGGCTCATCCGGCTCGGGAGCGCCGGTCGGCGCCACGTATATCACCCAAACGCATGACGCCGCGCTCTCGGCCGAGCAGGCGCTTGCGGATCTCGAAAGCGGACTGCTGAAGAACACGACGGCCACCGGCGTGCTCTCGATCGCGGCGGCCGGAACGGACTATTCGGCGCCCGGCCATCAGCACACCGAGGCCGATATCACCGACCTCGCGCACACGCAGATAGATGCCGAGAACAACGAGCAACCGGCGCTCGCCTCGATCGGCTCGATCAACGTCAACGGCGAAGACCTCAAATTCATCGGCGCGGGCGGCGACCGCGTGAATCTGGAGCTCGGGACCACCTGCGGCGAGCTTTCCGGCGGCACGCGCACCATCTCGGTCAACGGCGCCATCGGCAACGATGCGAATCCCGGCACTTCGGCGGCGCCCTTCGCAACGATCCAGCGCGCCTGGGACGCCGTTCCCGCCGTCGTGCTCGAACCGATCGTGATCGATATCGCGGCCGGGACCTATCCCGAGGCGCTTCTTTTCGCCGGCAAGACCATGGGCTCGGCGGGCGCATCGGTCACGCTGCAAGGCGCGTTGGTCAACAGCGACGCCGGGACCGCGACCGGCGCGACCGCAACGACGCTCAGCGACACAAGCAAATCGTGGGGAACTAACGCGCACCAGTATAAGCTGCTGCGCATTACCGCCGGAACCGGCAGCGGCCAGCTTGCCTGGATCGCAAGCAACACCGCCACATCGATTACGATCGCCGGCCAATGGACCACTGTCCCCAACGCGACAAGCGCCTATTCAATCGATTCGCTCGGCACAAGTGTCAACGGAGGCGCGGGCAATATTTCGATCAGGCTCGACGAACAGCGAGGCGTCACCCTGCGGTTTCTGCAGTGCACCGCGGCGGCTCAATTCGTTGTACTCGATAATTCGAGCGCCGCTTCGCTGATCGGGCTTCGGGCGGCGACAACGAACGTGACCAGCCGCGCGTTTGAAATTAAAAGCCTTTCGGTCCTGAAAGGCACGGGCGACTCGGCCGGCTCGTCCGAGGCGATCTTCGCCGACGACGTCGGAAACATCGGTCTCATACTGAGACAGTTGGCCGCGGGAACGCTCTCCCGATCCTATTTCCGCTCCTGCGGCAGCGTCGGCGTTCAGGTGACGGAAGGAGCGATAGTTAACATCTACAACAGCTATACTTACGCAAATACTAATTATGGAATTTTCTGCAACCGAAATGCGACGTTAATGACTGCTGGTGGGGCCTATGCAAGTTACATCAATAGTGAAACGGTCGGCATTCGCAATACGGACGCAAGTCTGGGAGTCAGCGTCTCGACGCAAAACTATTTCGGATGCGGGACCGCATATAGTGCGGATGCCAGCTCAACGCAAACATGAAGGTGGAAACGATGTCAAACGGAATTTGCCCGATAGGGGCCGCGCACGCTCAGCAGATTCGATTGCTCGAGGAAAACATCGAGCGGCTGGATCACATTCTCTCGCAGAAGGCGGAGGCGGCGTATCTCGAGCGGATCGAGGCGAAGGTCGACAGGCTGACCAACATGTTCTGGGGTTTCGTCACTTTGATCATTGCCAATCTCGTTGGCATCATTCTGATGCTCTTGAAAGTGCGAATATAATGTCTTGAGCTATTAACTGAAGCTGTTTCTAGATTTTCCTCAGCTCAAGACATGCTAAACCGGTCGATGCTGGCGCACCACAAGTTTGAAAAAGGACGTCAGAAAGCTTCTCGGCGGAACTCGTATACCAACCATCAAACCGGTATTCAAAATAAGCCTCGTCAGTAATCAGTAAAGAGGTTGACGCAGCAATCTGCTTGAGTCTGGTAGCATCATATTGAATATGGCTGCCATAGTTGGAGAGCTTTCCAAATGGAACTGTTAGAAGCAGCTTTCCTCCGTTCTTGAGAATTCGCTTGATCTCTTTGACAGTCTCAAAATCTTCCTTATGTTTGAGAAACCATTCGGGCTCTGTCGGCCAGGGCGGGGCACCATAGGGGTTTCTCACCTTATGAGAGTTCATACCGACATGTTCCAGCGTCGAGATGCAAAGCACGCAGTCAAAAGAGCTTTCTTTATAGGGCGGATGCAGGATATCTCCCCGAACATTCTTCATCTTCCCCATGAGCTCGGGTAATCTCCACATGCTTCTATCATAGAGATCTATTCCATACAATTCTTTACGTGGAAGAGAAAGCAGAGACTTTATCCATATTTCTTCGCCTCTTGCGAAACCGATCTCAAGTATTTCTTTCATTCCGCGAGCTTTGGCTATTGCCCAAGGGATTTCGATAGCACGGTCACTTTGACCTTTAGCAAATGGCTCTTTTGAAAGCGCAAACGCATTCCGCTTAATGAGTCTCTTCAATCTCCACAAGATCAAAAGACCTCCTCGATGTTTACTATAATCCAGAAAATGCTTAACTGAGTCGTATTATAACAGATGCTCTGTTTCCTAAACCAACTGTCGCGAGACAAGAATGCGGAAGGTGAGATGAAAGACGGGGATGAGCGAGAGGCAGGCAAGGGCGTACGCGAAGTGAATCAGAGGGATTTGAACGAACAGATACGAGATTCCGGTTGCGACGACGAAAACGAATGGGAGAACGGACATGTGAACCAGGAACATCCTCATTTTATCGCGGTATCTGCTGTTCCGGTTGCAATGGTAGAACATGAGATAAAGAACGCCTGTCTGAAACAGGGCGAGCGAGCAGGCGAACAGCAGCGTCTTTCCAAGAAAACCCGTGTTCCCCCAAACAGCCCCGCCGCCTCAACGACGATGACCAGAAACAGGACTGATGCGCAGACAAGCTGCACGCGCTCCAGAACCGAGATGAACTTGATGATAATCTGAATTTCCTTTTTCTGCGCCTGCCACATGAGCACCCGCCGCTGAAAAGCGATTCCCTTGTTACATTTTTGCTCCTGACACGCGCCTCCGCTATGGGAGGCAGGGATAAAGGTTTTTCAAATAAAATCTAACCACCAAGGCACCAAGACACCGGAAAGATAAGAAGAGGAAATACCTTAAACAGGAGATAACGGAGGAAACAGAGGAGATGATTCTTTTTTTGCTTGGCTCCGTTGCCGGCGAGGCGCGTGATCACGCCAGGCGTGACTTCACACGAGAGGCAGACGGTCAGCTTAGGCGACGCTCAGCTTAGGCGCTAACGCTCTTCGAGAGGAAGCTTGAGATGACCACGCGAGACGCGTGGCAGGCATGGCTGTGCCGCGTATTCTGGATTCCTGGCGGCAGCGCCGCAGGCGGAGCAGGAATGACCAGAAGAAGGGATTTCATTCGTGTAATTCGTCAAATTCATGTAATTCGTGTTTCCAGGATTTTTTGGTTGCGGCTTTTCAGATTTCGGTTGCGGCGATCTCGATTGCGAGGCTGCCGGGATCGCGGCGGGGCGGGCGGCGCGAGAGGAAACCGGCAATTCCTTGCTTGATGTTTGCGAGCGCGCCCGGAGAGCCATTGGAAATGCTGATGGATGCATCTTCTCCCTTGCAAATGAGCGGCGCAGGAAACGTGGCGCCGTAGGCGGTCTTTGCGCCGGTATCGAGGACGAAATGCGCGCGCGGGGCGCTCACCTGGAGTCGCCCGGGCAGCGCGAGCGGCGCCTTCGGCGTGAGCTCGATGGACGAGCACAGCAGCCCGCCGTCATAGTGCTCGCCATACTCCCACATGAATTCAACCGAACAGCGGCCCCGCACCTCGATGCGCTGCGGGCGCGCGATCTCGAATGGGGTCTTCAGGCCGGTCTCATCCTGCGCGAGCGCGCCGGTGAGCGGCACGATGCCGCCCGCCTTTTTCAGCGAATTGAAAGCGTCCACCTCGGCCAGCAGTTCCGGATAATATTCCGCCTCGAGCAGTTTCCGGATTATCTTTTCGCCATGTTCCGCCGCCAGCCGGCGCGCCGTCGTGTTTCGGCCGACCTTCACCAGCGCGGCGAGGGAGAGGTAACTGCTCATTTTCTGCAGGCGCGTTTTCGAATCGGCGCGCGCGAGCGCATCGAGATCGGCCTGTTCGAGGATGAGCCGGAAGAATCTGGCGTAGTCGCGCTTGCGGGTGGGCCATTGGCCGGTCCTCGCGTACGCGCCGAACAGGTGCGGCCACAGGTTGACGCGCCAGTCGGGCCGGAGCTGAACCGTGAACACGTACCGGTTCTTCATGATATCGGCCAGTCTCAGGTAGCTCACGAGGTAGACGGGATGCTCGAAGACCGCGGAAACCCGGCAGGCGGAAACGGGATTGATCTTGAATGTGCCCTTACCGAGCGTGAATAATGAGGCGGGCCCGCGGAGTATGCCGCCGCCGGCCTCGATCGTCATGCGGGAAGACGTTTGCCACGTTGCGACGGCGCCTTTTGGAAGTTTGATGAAGAGCGTCTCGCCCGCGGCATCAAAATGATGTTCGTCGGGTTGCTGCGGCTGTTTTTTCGCGGGTTTCTGCATGAGACACGTCTATATGGGGGATTGATAACTTTCCATGTCTCTATGTCTTGGTGGTTTATGTTTCATCCGGGGTCCGAAGTCTTCTTCGGCGACGAAGACTGTGCGAATGAATTCGCACCTGCCGATTGAATGAGCCTTCCCGTGAAGGCTTCCTCTCCGTCATGTGCACTTCATTCGGGCGGGTTTGAAACCCGCCCCTACAGGTCTCGAGAAGGGAACTGGCTCCATTTACGGCCCGGGCGGCGGGGACTGACCCTATTTACGGTCCGAGCTTGCCGAGGGCGTAGAATAGGGTCTATGTGCCGGACTATTGCGCCACCCCCACGCGACTGACTGCGACGAAAAATCTAACCACCAAGGCGCCAAGACACCAAGGGTTTTTTGTAGTTCTCCCTGCTTTGGTATCTTGGTGGTTGCATTTCTATCCGCCAGGCCGGTCTTTCTTCGGCGACGAAGACTGTGCGAATGAATTCGCACCTGCCGTGGTAAGCACCTGCCGCTCGAACGCCCAAGGCGGTAGGGCCGAATTCATTCGGCCGGTTTTTTTCTTTAAGGGTATCTTTTAAATCCATTTTAACCGCAGAGGCGCAAAGGGCGCAGAGAAATGCAAATCCTGATTTTCTTTTTTCCCTTTTTCCTGCCTCTGCGTCCTCCGCGTCTCCGCGGTTCAACGACTTTCTTAATCTCTTGGGGTTCTCCGTGCCTTTGTGTCTTGGTGGTTGCATTTCGTGGGGACTGTCCCAGGAATTACGGAAATTTTGTAGTGTAAATTTCGTAGATTCGGGACTGTCCCCAGAGCATCAATGGTGTCTGTCCCCGAAGCTTCAATCATCACGGAGACGTGTACCCCACGATCGCGCCCGCGTAGGGGACTGACTCCATTTACGGAATTCACAGGCGTCGGGGACTGTCCCAAGCGAAGGGGACTGGCTCCATTTACGGAACTTATGCCTTTTTAAGTTCGTAGAATGGTGCCTGTCCCCGAGACAAGAGCAATCAATCGTTGCCGGATACGTTTTCTGTCCCCGAAGCTTCAATCATCACGGAGACGTGTACCCTACGATCGCGCCCTCAGTAATCTTGACCTTCACCTCGCGCAGGTTCTTGAACAGCTTTCCATCGACATACGTTCGGGAGGGATCGCAGGTGGCGACGAACAGGGCCGGCGTGACGAGCGGCGCGGCGGTCGCCGCAAGCGCGATCGATGAGGCCGCCAGCGCGGCGCCGGCGCTCAGGGAGATTGCGATTGCGCCGATGACGACTTCGGCGAGAACGTCGGCCACATGGTCGGTTTTCGAATCCGTCTCGATCTCGTGCCCCTCCTCGCGCAGCGTCTCGACGATATGCTTCACCACCCCTTTTCTCTCGAGCGGCGTCTCGATCGAGCCAAGCGGCTTCTTTCGCTCGAACTCGTGGCGCTCCGCCATCTCCTCATGCGCGGTGATGCGGAACCGCAGCGGCTTTCTCCTGTCGCGGGTGGGATGGACGCGCACCATTCGCGTCGTGTTGCCCTGGTTGAGCAGATCGACCGCGGCGACATGCTCGAGACCGTCCATGAACATCGGCCTCTCATGGAACACTTCGAGCGTGCGCGCCTCCAGAATGCGGCCGCCGATATCGACCTGAAACGGAATCTTGGCGACAACTGAAAGGCGATACAATCCGGAAATCCGTTTGGGGACGGTTTTCAGGCGGTGGGCGGTGAGCGGCTTGGTGAGCGGCTTCGATTCAAGGGTTGCGACGGCGATGGGTCTCATAATCCCCCTCCTTCCGCGAACGCGGAGCCCATAGTGTCCAGAGAGATTATACCACCGGATATTACTTTCGTCAAACATGTTGATTGGAGAGAAAAGAGGGGGAATACGTGAGGGTTTTCGGGCGTATGTGGTTGGGGCTAAATGAGTTATCTGGGCGGCGAAGACCGTGCGAATGAATTCGCACCTGCCGTGGGAACGCACACCGGTAGGAACGCGGCCACCGGTAGAAACGCACCTGCCGGTAGGACCGCACCTATCGCGCGAATGCCAAAGCCGGTAGGGCCGAATTCATTCGGCCGGTCTTTCAAGAAAAATCTAACCACCAAAGCACCAAGACACCAGGAAGATAATTTGAAGAGGAAATACCTTAAACAGGAGGTAACGGAGGAAACGGAGGGGGAGATTTTTCCTTTTTTGCCGAAGGTTTTCTCCAGCGCCGAAGACTGTGCGAATAAATTCGCACCTACCGTGGGAACGCACCTGCCGGTCGAACGCATCTCAGCCGGTAGGGCCGAATTCATTCGGCCGGTCTTTCAAGAAGAATCTAACCACCAAGGTGCCAAGACACAAAGCAGTCTTTTTCTTTGTCGTCTTTGTGTCTTGGCGATTCGCTTTTCTCCTCCGTTGCCTCCTGTTTAAGGCTCCTCTTAACCTTCACTTTGAACTTTGAACCTTGAACTTTGAACCTTGACTTTGACCTTGAACTTGCCTGCGCCCCTTGACAACGACCGTTATGCAGGATAGAATAACGGTACCATTTCGACGCGCCGAGCGAAGCCGGCGAGAAGGGAACCATTGAGATTCAGATTCAAGGTGTGGAGCGAAATAGATAACCGCCCGCTCATGGGGCCCGGCAGATACCGTCTGCTCTCGTCGCTCCAGCAGACCGGCTCAATCAATGCCGCCGCGACCGAGGTGGGGATTTCGTACCGGCGCGCCTGGGCCCAGATCCGCGAGATGGAAGAGCTTCTGGGGCATCCTCTCGTCGTCGCCAATCGCGGCGGAACCGACGGCGGCGGCACTCGCCTGACCGCGGAGGCCGTCAAGCTGATAAAGCAGTACGAGAAATTATCCCGCAAAATGGACCGGGCGGTTTCCGCATCGGGCGCCATGCTGACAGAATAGATTGAAAAGGATTTCGTTATGGATAAAGACCGGATTGATTTTGAACCGCTCCTCGAGGAATCGGTCAGGGTGCACGGGCACCTGTGTCCCGGGCAGGTGCTCGGGGTCAGGATGTCGATGCTCGGGCTGCGCGAGGCGGGGATATCCGACCCGAAGGGTGCGGATCGAAAGAACATCATTGTGTTCGTCGAGATGGACCGGTGCGCGACGGATGCGGTCCAGTCGGTCACCGGCTGTTCGATGGGCAAGCGAACGCTCAGATACGTGGACTACGGCAAGATGGCGGCCACGTTCGTCAACCTGAGCGCCGGAAAAGCGGTGCGCGTGCTGGCGCGCGAGGAGTCGCGCGAGGTTGCGGCGGCCCTTTTCCCCGAGATCGGAGACAAATACAAGGCCCAGCTCGAGGCTTACAAGGTCATGCCGGACAACGAGCTGTTCGAGGTGACCGAGGTGGAAGTCGAATTGAAGCCGCAGGACATGCCGGGCAGGCCGATGAGCCGGGTGCAGTGCCGGCGGTGCGGCGAATTCGTGCAGGATATGCGGGAAGTGCAAAGCGACGATGGCCCGCTGTGCCGCCCCTGCGCGCATGGCGGCTATTATCACGTTCGCACGTGATTCTTCATAAAGTTATTCCATTTGACCTGATTTTCTGTTTACCGGCGACACCGAAATCGTCCCCAGCAACATTCAGTTTCGAAGGAGGCGGCAATGTGTGAGGGAAAAACAGCGAGCGGATATCCCGCGGGTCAGGCTTTCAAGACCGTACCCGTCAGTGAAGCCGTCGGGATGCCGCTGGCGCACGATATCACCGAGATTCGGCCGGGCGAATTCAAGGGCAGGGCTTTCAAGAAGGGCCACATCATCGGCGCCGGCGATGTCTGCCATCTTCAGCGGCTGGGCAAAGAAAAGGTCTATGTCCTCAGCATCTCGGACGATGAGATGCACGAGGATGAAGCCGCACGGGCATTGGCCGGCGCGCTTGCCGGGCCGGGCGTCGTATTCGGGAACGAGCCGAAGGAGGGACGTCTCAACCTGCTCGCCGCGCATGACGGCCTGCTGAAAATCAATGTTGACGCCCTCGCGCAGTTCAACATGCTCGGCGACGTCATGTGCGCCACGCTTCACGCCAATACGGTTGTATCGAAGGGCGACCGGATCGCAGGCACGCGTGCGATCCCGCTCGTGGTGAAGCGCAGCATTATTGATGAGGCCGTCGCGATCGCTCGAAACGGGATTGTCGAGGTGCGCGCGATTCGCAAGCCGAAGGCCGGCGTGGTCATTACCGGGAACGAAGTTTTCTACGGCAGGATCAAGGATGGCTTCGCGCCGATTATCCGCCAAAAGATCGAGCAGTTGGGCGGCGAGATCAGGGCCATAAAATATGCGCCCGACGACGTCGAGCAAATCGAGCGCAGTATCAGGGATTGTCTCGAGGCCGGGGCCGATCTGCTCGTGACCACCGGCGGCATGTCGGTCGATCCCGACGACGTCACCCGGTTCGCCATCCGAAAACTTGGCGCCGCCGATCTCACTTACGGCTCGGCGGTATTGCCCGGCGCAATGATGCTCGTGGCATACCTCGGGGGCATGAACGGCGACGCGATCCCCATTCTGGGCGTGCCCGCGTGCGCGCTTTTCCATCAGGCGACGGTGTTCGACCTTGTTCTCCCGCGGATTCTTGCCGGCGAGAAAATTGGAAAGATGGAGCTTGCCCGTCTTGGCCACGGCGGCCTGTGCCTCAACTGCGGCGAATGCCGCTATCCCGTCTGCCCGTTCGGGAAATAGGATTCGGAGGCTCAAAGGCGATGCCGCCATTTGGATTTTCAAGGACTGGAGAAGAATTCCTGAACAGGGGATAGAACCACTGGCCGGAGCCGGCGTGCCGCTCTTCGTTCCGCAATTCAGACACAGGTCACTTCCCTAACGCCGCTTTCCCAAAGCCGGCACTCGCTTCCCTTTCGCGGTAATCCGGCCATTGCGCAGCCGAAGAACGTGGCTGATGCACGCGGGCAGTTCTTCGAGGCGGTGCGTTACATATATGAGGCTGTTCAATTCGCGGCGAGCGATGGCGTCAATCGCGTCAAGAACCACTCGCTTGTTTTCCGGATCCAACCCATGGCAGGGCTCGTCCAGAATTAGCAGCCGCGGCCTCTTGACCGATGCGCGCGCCAGCAGCACCATTCGCTGTTGGCCTGCGGAAAGTTCATCGAATCTTTTTTCCGCCAGCGCCGAAAGCCCCAAAGCTCGCATCCATTTGAGCGCGGCGTTTATCCGCCTGCCCGAGCATTCCCTGTACAGGCCAATCGAGTCGAAGTATCCGGAACAGACAATTTCCAGAACCGTCAGAGTTTTCCGGTAGTGGATGTGCAGTTCCGGCGACAGAAACCCGATGTGCTTCTTTACATCCCAAATGGTTTCTCCGTTTCCCCGTTTCTTCCCGAACACCCGGATGTCGTTCGCATATGCCTGCGGGTTATCCCCCAGAATGAGACTGAGCAGCGTCGTCTTGCCGCTGCCATTCGGCCCGAGCACGGCCCAGCGCTCTTCTTCCCGCACCGTCCAGTTCACTTTGTCAAGCACCCGAATGCCGCCGTACGTCACGCAAGCTTTGCTTATCTTGAAGAGCACGGGCACAAGATCGCGGGTGCGCCGTCTGTGTGATCCTCTCGGCTCCGGCGCTGGCGGCGGTATATCCCACTTGTCAGGATAAGTCCGCAGAACTTTCTCCTTCTCGCCGATGGCGGCTATCGTGCCGCCCTCGAGCCGGAGCACATGCGTGATTCCGCGCGGCAGTTCGTTGGGATGGGAAGACACGAAGATTACGCGTGTAGCGCCTTTCATCAGCCCGCTGAGTAAGCTCCGGAGCGCGCGCCGCGAGCGGTAATCGAGGCCGGCAAATGGCTCATCCAGGATCAGGATTAACGGAGAACGAAGCAGAGCCCCCGCAATAAGCACCTTTCGCATCTCGCCGTTCGACAGGTGCGCCAGCTTTCGCTCGAAAAGAGAGGCGATGTCAAGATATCGTGTTGCAGGCGCATTCCGGGCGAGTTCTTTCATGCCGGTACGCGATTTCCGCCGTCGTCCCGAAAAGGTATCTCCGGCAAGAAAGCACAGCGCGTCCAATGTGGTGAGCCCGCTGTCTCGCTCGCAGCTATTCCAGCGCGACTGAAGATATGGGCTTTCTTGCCCGATGAAATGCTGGTGATCCTCAAATGAGACGTGCGCGATGAAGTCCTCAGCAGAGCGCGGCCGATTCGTCCCCGGCTCGCGCCTGTTCAGAAAATGGTGTTCCACCTCGCCGGAAACAACAGGGACGGCGCCATACAGCGCCCGGGCGAGCACCGACTTCCCCGACCCGTTACCGCCAATGATCGCCCAATGCTCATCGCTTCGGATCGACCAGGTAATGGCTCGGAGAATGCGTTGGTCCCGCAATTGGAGCGTTACGTCATGGAACGAGACAAGCTGAGATACAGCTCTGTGGTCCGTCATTTTGCGGTCTACACTCACTTCAACACCGAATGCGGTTGCCGGCGTCGAATAGTTATACCTCTCTCACAGGATCTTTACAGGCGGGATACGAGGAAGATTTTATTTGCCGCTCTTGCCCTGGAGAATCGCGATTCCGAGATCGAACGCCCGCTCGAACGGCTCCTCGCGGTCCTCGCGCAGGCGCAAGTCGATCGCTTCGACGGGGCAAGCGCTCGCGCACAGGCCGCAGCCCAGGCATTTGTCTCTTTCCACCTGCGCCGCCTCGTCAACCGTGATCGCGCCGACCGGACAACGCTCGACGCACGACTCGCAGGCCGTACACTCATCCTGATTGACAATCGCCTCAAACAGCGCGTTAAAGTACTTCTGTTTCGAGTGGCCTCTTTGCGTGATGCCCTTCATTGAAGCGCAGCAGCAGGGGCAGCAGTTGCAGACATTGGACAGATGCTTCGCGTTCGCGCCGGCATGCACCAGCCCCGATCGGTCGGCCTCCTCCACGATCCTGATGGCTTCGTCCGCAGTGATCTCGCGGCCCATCGCGTTCTCGATGTAGTATTCGGCGGCGGCGCCGAAGCTGAGGCACGTCTCGATCGGATGGTTGCACCCTTTCCCGACGAGTTTCCCTTCCTTCCGGCACACGCAATCGGCGACCGCGATCTTTCTGGCGGCCTTGATGCTTTCCTTCAGCCGGTGGTATGGAAACAAAACCATGTCCGCCTTGACATTCTCATCGACCGGCAACACCTTGAAGCCCGGTACGTTGCTCGCGCCCATCTCGTCGAGGTATGCGGCCTCGTAGTATTCCTGAAACAGCTTCGCGAGCTCCTTGTCTATTTTCTTCACCGAATACTCGTACAGCCCGATCATGAAGGGCGCCGCCCGGTACTGCGCCTTTCCGTTACGCCGAATTCTGAAGACAAGACCCTTGCGCGACATCGCCTCGAGCTTCTCCTCGAGCTCGCGCTCGTCAAGACCGGTTCGCGCGGCGACCTGCGACGCGTCCTCCGGCATCGGCGTCAAGAGGACGGCCAGCTTCGCCTCTTCTCTCGTGAACAGGCGCTTCAGGATTTCCATTTCGACGCCGGAAGGCGTCAATGGGAATCCGATCGGAAACTGATCGAGGAACTCCCGCAATTTGATATAAGGCGTATCCGACATCGTTCGTGGTTCCTTTCAGGCTGTTATCGCACTATGTGTGGAGTTCGCCCGGTGCTGTTCGAAGTATATATTATCGCGCCTCCATTTGCCAAATGCGATTCATTCTGACCGATCAAAATACAACCACCAAGACACAAAGGCACGGAGAACTACGGAGAAAATATTTTCTTGGTGCCTTGGTGGTTAGTCTTCTTGATGTCTTTGTGCCTTTGTGGTTGGATTTTCCAGGAAAGACTGGCCGAATGAATTCGGCCCTACCGGCCGAGATGCGTTCGACCGGCAGGTGCGTTCCCACGGCAGGTGCGTTCCCACGGTAGGTGCGAATTCATTCGCACAGTCTTCGCTTGATTCTTTGTTGTTCTACTTTCGTAAGCTTCGGGGGACAATCCGGAGGAGCAGCTAGTCGCCGCTGAGGAAGCGGCGGGGAGCATCCACCAGCATGGTCTGAATGACGTCGTCGCCGACGCCCGAAGCTCGCAGCGCCGGGATCGCGGTTTCAGATAAGAAGAGGTAGGGAGTCGAGGAATTCAGTTCCGGCTTTTCACCTGCGATGACCGGCCGGGGCGCGTAGTCGTGTCCGAGCATCAGCCGATCTGCGAAACCGCGGTCGATGAGCGCCTTGACGGTCGCGTTGCGGGTGCGCCAGTCGGGCCGGCCCTCGCGGCCGGGATACCGGTCCATCGAGAGGAAGACTCCTGCCTGGAGCAATGAGACGAGATATTCGATGTCGGTCGTGTCGGCGCTGTGCCCGATGCAGATATGCTGCGGCCGGACTCCCTCATCGAGAAGGATCTCAAGCTGGCGCGCGCCCACTTGCTCCGGCGCCCACTGATGAGTGCTGATCGGAATGCCGGTCGCATTACATGCGCGCGCGGCGCCGCGGATGATGATTTCGGCCTCGGGCGTCACGCCGCCGATATCATTCGAGATCTTGATCAGGCCGGGCTTGATGCCGGTGCCGGCGATTCCGTTTACGATCTCGTGGATGAACAGGTCGGCAAAGAAGTCGGGCGGGCGGTCGCGGAAGGTCAGCGGCGGATTCAGCCAGAAGCCCGTCGTGGCCACTACATTCATTCCGCTTTGCCGCGAAGCTTCCGCATAGAGCTCGACGTCGCGGCCGAGGTCGACCGTCGTCAGATCGAGAATGGTGTCTATGCCGCCCGCCTTCGCCAGTCTGAGTTCGTGTATGACCCGTTCGAGCGTCTTGCGATAATCGAAAAGGAATGCGAATTCTTGTTTGATGCCGCCGCCGCTGATAAGGACATGCTCGTGCCCGAGCGTTACTCCGAGCCGCTCGGCGGCAATCAGGCCGGTTACGGTATTGATCCGTTGTTTCATAAGGTCATCAATCCAATGTCGCCCTTGATTCGCGCGCGGCGGCATTGTAGATGTTCATGGTCATGAGGGCGGTTTCGGTTGCTGCGCGTTTCTCATAGATTTCGGCGCGCGCCTTGTTGACGGATTTGTTGGTCGGCGCCGCTGCAAACGCCCACTCGATCAGGTGGCACGCCAGGCGCAGGTCGCCCTCCTTTGCGAGTTCTTTCGCGCGTTTCACTAGTGCGGAGACTCCGCCGGCCAAAGCCGCGATCTCAGCCGCCTGCGCGGCTTCGGGCGCCGGCTTGACATGGGCCGGATTGCCGTCGTACCAGCCGCCGTACAGCCGCCAGATATTTCGGACGATATACTGCGGCTCGTCGTAGACCGGCTGGAGATAGGGGCGCTTCTTCAAATGTTCGGGCACCTCGACCGAGTGAATGACCCTGTCGAGCGTCGCGCCCTCATTCATCAGCGCGAGCGCCTGCGTGTGAATCGACTCAAGCAATTCGGCCGTGTCGGAGAGAATGTGTTCGACGCGATCCCTGCCGACAACCACGACTCCATGTCCCGGGCACAGTACCTTCGCCTTCAGGCCGGCCATTTTTCGCAGGGCCGCCGCCCATTCGGCGCAATACCGTTGCACCTTCTGCGGGTTGCCCGCGTTGGGCACGGCCCAGATGATGAGGTCGCCGCTGCACAAGACCTCTCGCTCGGGCACCCACACCCAGGTGTGGTCGTCGGTCTCGCCGCGCGCATGATTCAACTCGAACGTAAGTCCGCCGATCTTGAGCGTCATCGCGTTTCGATAGGTGACATCCGGGTAGCTATACGAGGTCGGCCAGGTGACCGGCTGAGCGAACTGGCGCTGGTTGATGACGCCGTTATAGCCCGCGGTCATGATGTAGCGGTCGAACCGGCGTGGAACGTCCTCGTGCGCGACCACGCGCGGCGGAGTCCATCCGCGCTCCTTCGCTTCCGCCTGGAACAGCGGAACGGTGAAGATGTGGTCGACGTGCCCGTGCGTGAAGATGGCGGTGTTCAGGCGGTCGCGCGACCAACTGCGGACCGCCCCGAAGACGGCCTCCTGCAGCGCGAAAAGGCCGGTATCGACCATCACCAATCCGTCGTCGGTCCCGAATGCGGTGACGCCTGCAAATGAATTATAGAAGATTGTCCGTTCGGCGACTACGTCATATTCATTCAGCGCCATGAACGGGTGATTCTCGTACGTGTTCGTTTTGCCGGTCCAGAGCTGTTCGGACAGGTCTAATACTGCTCCCATTGTAGGCCTCCTTCAGGGATTTTTGGGGTTTGAGGGGCGCATGCAGTATATGTGGGGCGGCGCCGGCTTGTCAATCCGGTTTGAGTAACGAAATCCGCGTGTGGTAAGATAATGGATATCAGGCACGTCGATGACCCACGAGAAGTTACGGACATATCTTCGCTCACCTGCATTCCTTTGCGGCTTGGTCTTCCTTCTGGCGCTGGTGGTTCGCCTGGTCTACCTGTACGAGATCCGGGGCAACCCTTTTTTCGAGAATCTGACGCTGGATCAGGCCTCGTATGACCGCTGGGCGCAGAGGATCGCCGCGGGGGATTGGCTCGGAACCGATATCTTCTATCAGGACCCGCTGTACCCGTATTTTTTGGGTGTCCTATACCGGATATTCGGGCGCGACCTCTTTTGGGTCCGCGCGGTCCAGATGCTGATCGGCTCGCTCACATGCGTGCTTATCTTCATCCTCGGCCATTCGTTTTTCGGTAAGCGCGCCGCACTCGTGGCCGGCATATTCGCCGCCGTTTACAAGCCTTTCTTTTATTTCGACGCGATGATCCTGAAGACGTTCCTCGGCGTGTTCCTGCTCTGCCTTTTCCTGGTGGTCCTGATTGTGGCGCGTCCGCGCCGGTCGCTGCTCGCATGGGTCGCGGCCGGATTGGTGCTCGGACTGCTGGCGCTGGTGCGCGCGAACGCGCTCGCGCTTGTGATCGGGGCGCCCGCCTGGCTGTTTCTCGTCGAGCGGGAGGGTGAGACGCGAAATTACAAGTTGATCGCAACGGCAGGCTTCATTGTAGGCCTTTTGCTCGTCGTTATTCCCGTGAGCGCGAGAAACTACATTGTGGGGAAGGATTTCGCTCTCGTGACTTCGCAGGCAGGCCAGAATTTCTACATCGGGAACAATCCGGTCAACACCAGCGGACGATATCAGCCGCCGAGTTTTATCCGGCCGAATCCCCGCTATGAGGAAGAGGATTTCCGCGTTCGCGCGGAGATCGCGCTTGGCCGCTCGCTGAGGCCGTCGGAGGTATCGAATTACTGGTTTGTCGAGGCGTTTCACTTTGTCGAGCAGGAGCCCGCGAAATGGCTCAAGTTGACGGCGAAAAAATTCTGGCGGTTCTGGAACTGGTATGAGGTGCCGGACAACCAGAACTTCTACTTCTTTAGTAACTATTCGCTTCTTCAGAGATTGCCGTTGCCCACTTTCCGCCTTGCGGCGGCGCTCGGGCTGACCGGAATGCTGTTGCTGCTCCCGTGGTGGAAGCGGCTGTTTCCGCTGTATATGACGGTGGTGCTGTACTCAATGACGGTGATCGCGTTTTACATTTTCGCGCGGTATCGGCTGCCCGTGGTTCCGGTGCTGATCCTGTTTGGTTCTTTTTTCGTTTGCGAGGCGGCCGCAAAAGCAACAGAAAAGAAATGGAAATGGATGGGCGCCGGCGCGGGAGTTTTTCTTGGGCTGTTTCTCCTTATCGGGACGCATGTCGACAAGATCGAATACTACACCGACAGCGCCAATGCGTATTGCCGTCTCGGGGCGGTCTACGAGTCGCAGGGGGATGATCCTTCTGCGCTGATCGCGTATCGACGGGCGACCGAGGTCATGCCGCACTACTGGGCGTCGCACTACGGGCTGGCGCAAATATACTCGCGCATGGGCGAGGTCGATATGGCGCTGGAGAAATACCACTATGCGCGCGCGTACAACCTCGGGAATCCCGACATCTGCGCGCGCATCGCGTTCCTCTATTATCAGAAGGGCGACATCGAGCAAAGCATTCAATATTATGAGACGGCAGCCAACTTGAAGCCCGACTGGAACAAGCCTCATTTCTGGCTTGCGACTCTGTATGAACAGCGGGGGGATATGGCTAAGGCCGAGGCCCATCGGAGGAAACTGAAGGAACTGCAGTTGACGGGGGAGGGCGTTCCCTGATCAGGCGCCCGAGTGGATGCGTTCGGCGACGGCGCGTCCCATCTCTCGCGTGCCGACCGGCGGCGTTTTCGAGCCGGCCCGCTTCAGATCGGCGGTCACAAATCTTCCTTCTCTCAGCACACCTGCAATAGCTTTTTCGAGACGATTCGCCGCGTCTTTTTCGCCGATATGATCGAGCATCATCACTGTCGAAAGCAGGATTCCGGCCGGGTTTGCCTTGTTCTGGCCCGCGATGTCGGGGGCGGTTCCGTGAGTCGGCTCGAAGACTGCAACCTGCTCTCCGAAGTTGCCGCCGGGCGCGACGCCGAGTCCGCCGATCAAGCCGGCCGCCAGGTCCGAGATGATGTCGCCGTACAGGTTGGGCAGAACGAGCACGTCGTACTTCTCCGGGTACTGCACGAGCTGCATGCACATGTTGTCGACCAGCTTGTGCTCGTAGGGGATATCGGGATACTTTTTGCTGATCTCTTCGGCCACTTTCATGAACAGGCCGTCGGTGTACTTCATGATATTGGCCTTGTCGATCGCGGTTACTTTCTTCCGCTTGCGTTTTTTGGCGTACTCGAAGGCGAAAGTCACGATCCGCGTTGATCCGCGAACCGAGATCGGCTTGATGCTGATGCCGGTGTCGCATTCGAGCTCGACGCCCTTGCGTTCCTTGAGGAATTGCAGGAGCTGGTTGTTCTCGCCGCAGCTTTCCATGAACTCGATGCCGGCGTACAGGTCCTCCATGTTTTCGCGAACGATCACCAGATCGATGGACTGCGGATTCATGATTCGGCTGGCGACGCCTTCGTAATATTTGCACGGGCGCACGCAGGCATAGAGGTCGAGCGACTGGCGGAGCGCGACGTTCACGCTGCGGAATCCTTTTCCGATGGGAGTTTCGACCGGTCCCTTAAGCGCTACCTTGTTGCGACGGACCGAGTCGATCACCCGGTCCGGCAGCACGGTCTTCTCTTTCTCGGCGACCGATGCGCCGGCCTGCTGGATATCCCACTCGATCGCGACACCCAGCTCGGAGATGCACTGCTTCACGACCTCAGTTATCTCGGGTCCGACTCCGTCACCCGGTATCAATGTTATCGTGTGAGCCATTGTTCTTGTTCTTCAGAGACACACATCGAGCTCGAATTCGCCGGCCTCGAGCAGAGACTTGATCCGCTGCAGGAACTGGATCGAGGTGGCGCCGTCAACGATGCGATGGTCGTATGAGAGGCACAGGTACATCATCGGCCGGATCGCGATTGCGTCGTCCACGACGACGGCTCGTTTCTCCATCTTTTCGACTCCGAGGATCGCCGCCTGCGGCTGATTGATGATCGGGGTCGAGAGCAGAGCGCCGTAGAAGCCGGCGTTGGTGATGCTGAAGGTGCCGTTGCGTATCTCGTCGAGCGCCAGCCGGCCTTCGCGGGCGCGGCGCGCGAGCGAGTCGACTTTCTGCGCGAGTTCCTCGAGGCCGAGCCGGTCGGCGTTCGCGATGACCGGCGTCATCAGCCCGCGCTCGGTCTGCACGGAAATCCCGATGTTGTAATACCGCTTGAGGATTATCCTGTCTTCTTGCATCGATGAATTCATGTACGGGAATTCCTTGAGCGCCTGGACCGTGGCCTGGATGACGAACGCGAGGTACGTCAGCGAGATGCCGTACTTCTTCCGAAAATTTTCCTTGTGTTTTTCGCGCAGAGCGACGACGGCTGACATGTCGGCCTCATTGATCGTGGTGACATGCGCCGATGTCTGCTTGCTGCGGATCATGTGGTCAGAGATCGCCTTGCGCATGCCTTCGAGCGGAATGATTTCCTCGAGCTCGGCGGCGGCTTTCTCGGCGGGCCGGCCGGGCCGCTCGGGCGCAGGCGCCTTCGGGCGGGCGGGCGCTTTTTCCCCCTTCTCGCGCCGCGCGAGGTAATCGAGCACGTCTTCTTTTGTCACGCGCCCATCGAGGCCGCTGCCCTCGATCTCCTCGAGATTGATGCCGTGCTCCTTTGCAAGTCGGCGGACGAGCGGCGACGAGCGCTCGCGCCGGCGTTCGGCGGCAGGCGCCGCTTCTTCCTCCACTTCCTCAGCCTTTTCTCTTGCGGGCTCTTTTGGTGGAGGCGGCTTCTCCTTCTCGGGCGGTTTCTTTTCGGCTGCGGGCGCGGGCCGCTCGGCCTTCTCTTCCGGTGGCGGCGCCTTCTTCGCCGGTTTGGGCTTCTCCTCTTTTGGCGGGGGTTCCTCTGCCTCGATTTTCTCGCCGGGCGCGCTTATGATTGCCAGCAGCCCGCCAACCTCGACCTCGTCGCCCTCCTCGGCGAGAATTTTGCTCAGCACGCCCTCGCCCGGCGATGGGATCTCGACATTGGCCTTGTCGGTCGAAATCTCGACCAGCGGCTCATCCCGCTTGATCTCGTCGCCGACCTGTTTGAGCCACTTCACAATCGTGCCGCTGACAACCGATTCGCCGACTTCGGGCATTACCACTTCGGTGGGCATCACAGTTCCTCCGGTGAGGTGAGAACTTGAAAAGCAACAGACACAAAATGAACCAGACGAAAATTGCTAGTATTCGATGACGCGGTGAACGGCGGCGATTACATCCTCCTTTTTCGGCAAATAGAATTCTTCCAGAGGCGGACTGTATGGGATATGCGTGTCCGGCGAGGCGACGCGCGCGATCGGGGCATCGAGGTATTCAAACAGTTCGTCCGCCAGCAGCGCAGCTATCTCGGCGCCGATCCCGAGCGTCTTGTGGTCCTCATACACGAGAACCACGCGGTTGGTCTTCTTTGCCGATTCATAGATGAGGTCTTTGTCCAGCGGCATGATGGTGCGCAGGTCAATCAATTCGATCGACAGGTCCTCCTCTTCTTCGAGTGTCTTCACCGCGTTTCGGCACAGCGGCGCCATCGAGCCATAGGTGACGACCGTGACGTCGCCGCCTTCCTGCAGCAGCTTCGCTTTCCCGAGCGGAACAACAAACTCCTGCTCCGGCACCTCGTCCTTCGCGCGCCGGTACAGATACTTCGGCTCGAAGAAAACCACCGGGTCCTCGTCGCGGATCGCCGCCTTCAGCAACCCCTTCGCGTCGTAAGCGGTCGAAGGAACAACCACCTTTATGCCGGGTGTGTGAGCGAACCACGCCTCCGGACTTTGCGAATGATACAGCCCCCCGTGCACCCCCGCAGCGGACGGCGCGCGAATCACCATCGGCGCGTGCATGTCGCCGGCCGTGCGATAGCGCAGCGTCGCCGTCTGATTCACGATCATGTCGAACCCGCACGTGATGAAGTCGGCGAACTGGATTTCCGCTACCGGGCGAAACCCGATGATCGCCATTCCGAGCGCGACCCCCACGATGACCGATTCCGAGATGGGAGTGTCGATTACGCGGTACTCGCCGAACTGCTGGAACAGCCCTTCGGTCGCCTTGAACGCGCCGCCGTACTCGCCGACGTCTTCTCCCAGCACGACGACCGTCTCGTCGCGCTCCATCTCCTCCTTCATCGCTTGGCGCACGGCCTCAACCATCGTGATCTCAGGCATTTACCTCGCTCCTAAAAATATGGGGACAGACACCATATTTAAACTGTTATTAATAGTAATATCCATATGGTAACAGAGCTTCTTCAACGGGCACGGGCAGCGGAACGGGCTTTTACGCTTCAACCATATATAAAAACAATAAAATAAGGATTTAAATACGGTCTCTGTCCCCATATTTCAACCATTTGTATAAAAAATAAAATAACGATTTAAATATGGTGTCTGTCCCCATATTTTGGCTCCTCGTTGGCGAAGACGTGGCGGAGCGCGTCTTCGGGAGGCGGATACGGGCTTTGTTCGGCGAATGCGACGGCTTTATCGAGCGTTTGCGCGATTTGCGTCTGGATGCGCTGGTCTTCGGATTCATCGAGCTGGCCGCGGTCGGTCAGGTATTTCCTGAAATTTTCGATCGGGTCGCGGCGCTTCCATATTTCTTTTTCTTCCGGCGGCTGATATTTCGCCTCGTCGTGTTCGGAGTGTCCGCTGATGCGGTAGGTCATGCACTCGATCAAAGTCGGGCCGCCGCCCTCTCTGGCTTTGTTCACGGCGTACTCCATCGTATCGTAGACCGCGAGCGCATCGTTTCCATCGACAATGAGTCCTTCGAATCCGTAGGACTCGGCGCGATAGGCGACGCAGCAGATGGCCATTTCCTTTTCGACGGGCGTGGAATAGGCATACTTGTTATTTTCGCAGATCAGGACGAGCGGCGGCTTGTGCAGGCCGGCGAAATTGAGGCCTTCATGGAAATCGCCGCGATTGGAGCCGCCCTCTCCGAAATAGCTGACGGCGACGCGGTCCTCGCCGCGTATCTTGAAGCCGAAGGCGACGCCGGCCGCGATCGGAATTGTTGACGCAAGAATGCTGGTCGGCGGGATGATGCCGAGTTCTTTGCTGCCCGCGTGGAGGAACGAGTCCTTCCCTTTGGAAGGCCCCGTCTGTTTCGCCAGAATCTGGGCCATCAGGACGCCGGGATCCATCCCCTTGACGAGAAACGCGCCGAGGTCGCGGTGGACCGGCGAGATGAAGTCGTCCTTCCGCAGGTGCTGGCATGTTGCGACAGGGATCGCCTCCTGTCCGCGGGAGAGATACAGGCCGCCGACGATCTTGCCTTGCCGGTACAGAATGGACAATCGCTGCTCGAACTGCCGCGTCAGAAGCAGGTCGTGATAGAGTTTGAGCAGTTTTTCTTTCGGGTAGGTTTTGACGGCCATGCTATCCGTTCGGGATTATTGATTGGGAAATCTTCAACAGGAATCGCTAAATTATAACAGTGGCAAACAGGCTCTGCAAGGGGCGGAAGTTCCGCCGGCCTCGCCGTTGCGGCCGTCGAAGCCGGTCATTTGTATCCGGTTGCTACAAGGAAATGGCCATGCCACTTGTCAATCGCGCAGAGGACACCGGAGGGAAATCCCCAAAGAGGCAGATATCCTCTTGAATACACCTTCACCCGGCTGAAGCCGGTCTTCGCCAGCACATCATGCAGCCCCTTATACGACAGAACCCGCACGTGCCCGACGGTCCCGCTAACGCCTGTCGCCTGATATTTCTCGAACAAACGCGCGTCCTTGATTTCGCCCTTGTGCCAGATGAGCGGATTTCCGAGGCTCCACCCGTTGATATTGGTGGTCGAGAACGGCTGCCAACCGAACAGGAGCGCGCCGATATTGATCCAGGAGGCGAGGTTCTCAGTCAGGACGATGATCTGACCGCCCCTCTTGAGACATCGGTAGCATTCCTCCAGGTTGAGGCGCGTATTATGCAGGTGTTCTATCGTCTGACTGGAGAGGATGAAATCGAAAGATTCATCGGGATACTCCCACGGCGCATTCAAGTCGAATTTGCTGCAGACAATTCCCTTCGCCTCCGCCGCTGCGCGGTATTCATCCACGTATTCGATTCCGAACATCTCCTTGGGGCGGATGACCTCCGCAAATTCGAGGGTCAGCTTCCCGTCGCCGCAGCCGATATCCAGGAATTTCTCGACGCCGGTACGCGTGACGAGTCGCTTGCCGAGCCGGTTGCATTCGGCCAGACCATCATTGAATGATTTCGGCGCGAGCCACGCGAGAAATAATTTCATTTGTCAACCTGCCGCGTCGGGGTATGCTCTCTTTGTTTTTGTCACGCCGGTAACACCGACCCATGCAGCAAGGAGTATGACGCCACACCATCCCGCCAGAGTGAGCGCGAACGGCCAGGAGCGAGGCGCATAGGCGAAGGTAACAGTATGCGTGCCTTCCGGCACGACAACGGCCCGCATCAGATAATTTGCCCTCAGGATTTCCGCCTGTTGCCCGTCGACCTGGGCGCGCCACCGTTCATCAAAGAAATCGTTCATCACTACGATCGCGGGTTTCGACAATTGGGCGCGGAGCTCGACTCTATGTGGAGAACGCGAAAGCTCATCCACACTCCACGAAAAAACGTCCGCTGCGGGCTCACTCGGGAGCGTGGGCTGTTTCTCGAGAACAACCGTCTCGCGCGCATCGAAATCCGCAGCATTCAGCGCATCAATTACGTTATTCTCCTCGCGCACCTCATACCGCTCGACAGCGTACGCTCGCGGCAGAAAATTCTCGAACTCGTACGCGTAACAAGTCCTCGATTCCGTGCTCGCGCCCGATCCAAAGAAGCCGGCGGGCCGCAAGGGGACGGCCGTCGGCGGTATTGGCGCGGGCGACAAGATGTACTTTACGTTCATTACCTCGAAAAAGCGCTCGAGCGAGAGTCGCCGGTCGCGAAGGGCCTGGAAAACGTCCGTGTATCGTTTGGGACGCCTCGACATGATGACGTCGACCGCATCGATCTCGTGGTACGGCAGCACCTTCGTCACGACGTTCTTCAGGTAGTGGCTCTCGCTCCACAGCTTCACGCGGAACGGTCCCGGCTGCGAGTTCATCCACTGAACCAGTTTATCCTCGATGTAATGGGCGCGAGGATCATAATAGGAAATAAACGGCTGCGCGTTAACGGCAAGATCGCCTGCAAGCGCGGCCAAGATCACGGCAGCTAGCGCAACCCGCGCGAAGGGGTAGCGGCTGATTTCTTTTATTCGTATAAGCAGGCAAGCGAGCGCCGATACTCCCAGAATCACGAGCGGGCGCACGAAAGCCGCCAGATGCATCTCGTTTCGGTTCCTGTTTACGGCAACACCCACGAGAAGCAGCAGGCATATCAGCCCGGCAAACGCGGTGACAAGCGCAACGAGCTTCCTGTTCTTTGATGCCGGCGCGCTCATCCAGTAATCGGCCCCCATGCCTGCGAGGATTGAGACGCACAAGGAGGTGATAAAAAGCCATTTGTGCGGATTACGAAATCCCTTCATGATCGGCAGCATGTACACGAGCCGGTACGGCGGCGGAAAATATTTGCCGAACGAGATCAGCAATGCCGCTCCTGCGGCGACGGCAAAGAAAACCCGGTTCTTTCTGTCCGAGAACAAGCCGACAAACGCGAACATGAGGACTGCGATTCCGAGATAGTCGTCGGATTCACGAACAACCTGCCGGCCTTCATATTCCCGGGCTGCATAAACGTCTCCAAAGATGTCGCCGCCGAAAACGAGCGAGAGCGTCTCTTTCGGCGCGAATGAGAATTCGGTGGCAAACCGCCAGTTATCGGCCTCGCTTGCAACTCCGACGTTCTCGTTGTTCTTGGAATATGTGAGATATCCGTGGAAAATCTCGGCCGCGAACGCGATGCTGATCATTACAACCAGCGCCGCTAAGAAGGATCGCCTGCCGGCGGATTTCAGTCCACCTATAAGTCCTGTGTTTTCCTGTTCGCCGAAGATGGATAGAATAGAACGAGCCGCAAAGAAGGCGAAAGCAAACAGGCAGACGTAATAGGCGAGTTGTATCTCTCCGCCGAGAAACATGATGCCGAGAACCGCGCCGGCAAAAAGCGCATCGGTGAGTTTTCGGCGGCTATCGTCCAGCAGGCGGCTGAAGAACAGCAGAAAGAGCGGGACCCAGCAGACGGTGTCGAATTTCCACGCGAATCCCTGGCTCGCGCTCGTGATGAACCCGTTACTCAGTTGAAACGCGAGCCCGCCAACCAGCGCGCCGAATCGTCCGATGTGCTGGTCGCGCAGGAAGGCGAACATGAACGCGCCCGCCAGAAATGTGTCCAGCATGAACTGGAACGCGTATAATCGGTGCGGCGGAATTGCGAGCATCAACGGGAGCGAGTGCGACAGGAACTGGAACTGTTGGGGGATGCCTGCCAGGTAGTGAGGGAACCAGCGCGGGACAAACAGCGCGTGTGTCCATTTCCGCACGAAGCTCGGGAAAAAAATGGCGAGGTCGGCCCCGTCAAGGGTATTAAACGGGTTCCACGCTCCGCGAAAGATGTATGCGCTCGAAACGGCAAAGAGGAGGATGCAACCGGCGCTGAGAACCGCGGGAGAAAAGATCGCGCGCGACCGGGCCGGGAAATCGGCCAGCGCCTCTTTGCCCGCGACGGTGCTTGCCCGCTCGCGAACGTTTGTCGGACGGGAGGGCTGAGAATCAGGCATTAACGTATCTGTAAATCAGTGGCAAGGTTTCCACCACCCTCAATTCTCAGTATCCTTCCAAGAGAAAGTGGTGCGGGCCTTTAGCTTGAGAAGCCGGCGTCACGTGACGCATCACGATAACAACTCATTTTATTATAAGCGCCTGATCAGCCGGTTTCAAGCGATGGCTCTTGTGCCGAGGCTCTTGCTGTACGTCTCATTCGTTTCGGCCTGGGCCGGCCTCGGATTCTCTTGAAGAAAAATCACTTTAAGCGAAGCCGGCTTTGATAAGAGATGCAGGGAGTGGTTTGTGGAGGCCTAATATTCTCTGCGGTATTTGGAGGAGAGGATGCCGAGTTCCTCGCGGTACTTGGCGGCGGTGCGGCGCGCGATATTGAGGCCGCGCCGGTTGAGGAGTTCGGTGATTTTCTGGTCGCTCAGCGGCTTGCGCTTGTTCTCGTTCTCGATCAACTGGCGAATCATTTCCTTCACGCTGGTCGAGGAGGTCGATTCGCCGTCGGAGCCTTCGATGCCGGACGAGAAGAAGTATTTCAGCTCGAAGATGCCGCGCGGAGATTCCATGTATTTATTGGTGGTCACGCGGCTGACGGTCGACTCATGCATGCCGATGCGTTCGGCGATTTCCTTGAGCGTCAGCGGCTTGAGATGCGCGACACCGCGATCAAAGAAATCGCGCTGCACCTGCACGATGTTCTCGGCCACTTTCTGGATCGTCTCTTTGCGCTGCTGGATGTTTTTCACCAGCCACTGCGCGGCCCGCAGCTTGTCGCGGACGTATTCCTTCGTTTCCGGATTATCGGTGTATCCCTTCAGGAGCTTGCGGTAGAACGAGCTGATCCGCAGTTTCGGCATGCCGTCATCGTTGATGTAGACAACGTAATCGTTATCAACTTTCTTGACGACGACATCGGGCACGATATAGATGACTTCCCGGTTGCCGAAGCTTCTGCCGGGCAGCGGCTCGAGCGATGAAATGATGGCCGCCAGGTCCTGCACTTCCTGAACGGAGATTTTCAGCGCCTGCGCGATCTTCGGGAACTGTTTTTTCGCAAGCTGCTCGAGGTGGTCCTCGACGATCTTCTTGAGCATCGGCTTGTCCGGATGCGACGCCGCAATCTGAATCAGGAGGCATTCGCGCAAATTGCGGGCGCCGATGCCGACGGGCGTGAACGTGTGGATGATCTTGAGAACGCGCTCGATCTCTTCCGGCGGCGCGCCCAGTTTTTCAGCGCCGGCCTCGACCGTAGCCGAGAAGTAACCGCGCGAATCGATCTCGCTGATTATCCATTCTCCGATCTTGTAGTCGGTCGGGTTATTCGTGCTCAAAGAGAGCTGCCGCAGAAGATTGGTATGCATGGATTCGGCTTCGGCGGCGGTATTTTCGATAAACCCTCGTTTACCGTCTTCGTCGGAAAAGCTCAGATCGCGCCCTTCGTAGTAGTAGTCGTTATAGGACGCCATGAGCGTCTCGAGCTCTTTGTCGACGTCGCGCGCGCTTTCCTTGTCCTGACGCTCGCGCTCTTCATCCATGCTCTCCGCGGGCGCTGCTGTGTGGCTGGTAAACGAAGGGATTTCGGACGGCAGTTCAACTTCCTGGGTCTGAGTAGGCTCTTCTTCAAGGAGGAAATTTTCTGTAAGCTGTTGCTGGATATACTTTTCCAGCTCGAGTGTTGACAATTGAAGGATCTCAATCGCCTGCTGCATCTTCGGGGTCAGTATCATCTGCTGTACTGTCCCCTGTACGAGGGTCTGGTGCAGTGCCATTGACCTGTATTTTACCCCTTTCTCTCCTTGATTTTCTCACACAATTGTATCTCAACTTCATACGTTTGTCAATTGACAAGTGCCTTTTTCGGCTGGTATACTCGCCCTAAATCTTGTGGTGCGGCAGCCGGAACCCTTTACCTTTAGTTATGGACGCAGCTTCTCCAAATCATTCGCTTACAGTTCGTGTTCTTGCCAGCGGGAGCGGCGGCAACTCGATTCTCATCTGTTCGGGGGCCGCAAATATTTTGATTGACGCCGGTTTGAGCTGTCGTGAACTCGAGCGCCGCCTCGCAATCGCGGGGGAAAGCCCCGCAAAGATCGCGGCTGTCTTCGTCACTCACGAGCATCTGGACCACGTCCGCGGCGTGGGCGTGCTTTCGCGGCGCTACGGGATTCCGATCTACCTGAATCGCGGCACTCGTGCGGGCGCGTGTTCGATTGTCGGCGAGATTCCGAGCGCCGAACTATTCAAGACAGGAGATCTGATCGAAGTCGGCGGCCTCGGGTTCCAGACGTATCCCGTTCTGCATGACGCCGCCGATCCCGTGGGCGTCTGCATTCACAATTCTTCGCGCCGGATTGGAATCGCGCTGGATATGGGTTATCCAACGAAGCTGGTCAAACAGCGCCTGTGCGATTCGAATATGCTTATTCTTGAATTTAATCACGATCCGGAGATGCTGCGGCACTGCAACCGGCCATGGGAATTGAAGCAGCGGATTCTCAGCAAGACGGGTCACATGTCGAATGAAGCCGCGCTCGCGCTCCTGGGCGAGCTCGTGCATGACACGCTGCATACGGTCGTGCTTGCTCATATCAGCCGCGAGGCCAACTGCGCCGATCACGCGCTCTCCCTCGTGGACGCTCACCTGAAGAAGATGGGGCGCGCTGATATCAGGATTTTTGCGGGCGATCAGGACGAAGTCGGACTGCCGATTCCCGTCTAAGGCATTGTCTTGCCGGCTCGTCAAGGAGTCCTCCTTTGGCGCCGAGCGGTATTGATTCCCAAAATGAAGTGGAACGAAAGCTGCTTCAGCCCGTCGTCCCGCTCCTGCACTCATTCGCTGCCGTTGTCGGGCTGCAGATGAAATTGTGCGGATGCGATGGCAATCCGATAGCCGACGGTGCGGTAACGGAAGCGGCGGGTCCCTGCGCTGTCTTTCTTCGCGATGGAGTTTTTCCGGAGCGATGCGCCGGAGCCCATTCTTCCGCGATCAGGCTTGCTCGCTCGCTTCGCCGGCCGTACATCTTCACCTGTCATTCCCGTCTGGCGGCATGGGCGATTCCCATCCTGCATGAAGAGAAGACGCTTCAGACGGCATTGATCTGCGGCGGAGCGCTCCTGATGAAACCCGATGCGGCGCTTGCCCGTCACCTCGAAGAGATTGCGATCAGACAGGGGATCGAATCGAGGGTACTGATCGATTCCCTGAATCATCTTGCCGTCGTTTCGCGCGGGCAGTTCAGGTCAGTTGCCGCATTTCTGCTCGAGTTGATTCCGGCTGTTATTTCGCGGCCGGCCATGCATGCTCCCGCTCCCGTTGCGGCGCCCGCTTTCACTTTTGTCGGCCCTGAGCAGGCCTCACTCGTTTTTCCCCCGGAGAAGCGAAAGGAGCCGAAGAAAGAGCGGGCGTGCCGCGATGCTGCTCGACGTCGGGATGGGGCGGAGAAGGAGATCATTCGTCTCCTTCACGAAAGGCGGCAAGACGACGCGCTGCGGGCATTGAACGAATACCTGCAGCCGGCAAATAGAGCGGCGGGCGACCTTCAAGTTCCTCGCGCCGATGCGGCCGAAATGTTTGCGCGCATGTTGCGCGTGCTTCTCCGAAATCGTCGCGCACCCCGGCAGATCCAGGAGCAGCAGGCGGCCCTCCTGAAGGATGCGCTCGGGCTGACGCGCGGGCCGGAGGGCAAGAAGAGGCTTGTGCGCCTGTGCGAACAGTTCGTCTGCCTGGCCGGCGAGCTCGCATGCGAGCCGCGCCCGCGACAGGTGAAGGCGATCCAGGGATACATCGAAAAGAATCTCTCGAAAAAGCTGACGCTGGCGACAGTTGGCGCAAGGTTCGGACTGAAGGAAAAACCGCTCAATGCCCTCATCGTAAAACATTGCGGCACGGGCTTCACCGATTATGTCATTTCGCTGCGCGTTTCCGAGGCGAAACGCTTGCTTCGGACGACCGATCTGAATCTTGGCGAGATTGCCGCGAAAACAGGTTTTTCCGATCAGAGTTACTTCACGAAAATATTCAAAGCGACTGTTGGGACGACGCCTTCGAAATTCAAGAGTGAAAGCCACAGTTAAATTCGCTGGTTTTGGGTTCCATGCTTAAGCCTGTCACGATACTCCTCGGCATATTCATCATGATTACGCGCGGATACGGCTTTTTGTTCCCCACAAAAATGAAATCGATAGCGACAGAATTGGCGCACGATTCGACGCTGGTGCGCATAGTTGGTTCAATTTTGTTCGTTCTTTCCTTGCTTATTTTCGCGGCAGTTGGCGGGGAAATTTTCGGGCCGCGAATCGTTATGCTCCTCGTAGCCATATCTATCTTGTCCGGAGCCATATTGATGGCGTTCTTTCCCGGAAAGTATAAACTGCTGGTGGACTGGTTTATGGCTCTGCCCGAGTCCACCGTCCGAATGCTTTATGGCATTGGATTTGCTTTTGGTTTGTTTCTGGCGATCATGGCGATCTATGCCTATTGATCCGGAAGAGGCTGCTGCCTGATCGGATGCCGGTCAGCCTTTGTGAGAAATCCAGTGCCGGCAGCCGTTATGCCTGCGGCTCACTCCGGAACGAAAGGGCGGAAAAAGCTCAAAATATGCACGAGAGACGACGATTTCCCAGATATAAGGCACCCGACTCACTGTTTGCGGCCGCAACTTTTCCCGGGGAAAGGGGACACCAATTAAGGGTGCTCAATATCAGCATCGACGGGCTCTGCTTTACCACCGACTTTGACATCTCGCACGAATCGGTCTTTAATCTCTCGTTCGAGATGAAGGTGGCAGGCAGACCCTCGGTGCATGTCGTCACCCCGGCAAAGATCATGTGGCACACCTTCGACGAGAGGACCTCGCTCTATACCGCAGGCGTCCAATTTCTCGGACTGAAAAAGGAGACGAAGACGCATCTCCAAAACGTCCTGCCTGTTCTCCCGCCTCAATAACCGGTCCGGTTTTCCCGCTGGTAGATGAGCTGTTTTCTGGTTCAGTCATGAGGACCTTCCTGCAAGTCTCTCCGTCATTACAGGGGTTTCTTAAGTGCTTGCAAATTGGCATATTTAAATGGGACGATTGCGGATAACCCGTGAGCCCGAGAGCGGCAATCGTTTTCATCACAAGACGTTTTCAAAGACAGAATATCGATAATCTACCGAAGGGGAGAAGTGCATGGATCAGAAAAAGAAACCATGTGAGAGTTGCCCGGTTTCGGAATGCCCGGCAAGACAGAAAAGCGAAGCGGAAACTGACGAGGCATTTCGCGAGCGGCAAGCTTTGTACGAAAACCTCTGCCGGATCAAACATAAAATTCTCGTGCTCTCCGGCAAAGGGGGCGTGGGCAAGAGCACGGTAGCGGCAAATCTTGCGGTCGCGTTGGCTGAATCCGGCAAACAGGTCGGCTTGCTGGATATCGATGTCCACGGGCCAAGCATTCCGAAACTGCTCGGCCTCGAAGAACACCGTCCGCGGATTGTGAACGAACGCATCATGCCGGCAGTCATCGATAACCTGAAGGTGATGTCGCTGGGATTCTTCATGCCGCTGCGTGATGAGGCTGTCATTTGGCGCGGTCCAATGAAGATGAGCGTTATCCGCCAATTCTTGCGCGACGTCGAGTGGGGCGATCTCGATTATCTGCTCATTGATTCGCCGCCCGGAACCGGCGACGAACCGCTTTCGGCTGCGCAGCTTATCGAGGATATAACCGGCGCCATCATCGTTACTACTCCGCAAGAGGTCGCCATCGACGACGTTCGAAAATCCATCACGTTCTGCCGGCAGTTGCATGTGCCTGTCATAGGCGTCATCGAAAACATGAGCGGGTTCGTATGTCCCGACTGCGGCTCGCGCCATGATATCTTCAAATCGGGCGGCGGCGAGGATATGGCCGCTGAGATGCTCGCGCCGTTCCTCGGCAGGATTCCCATCGATCCATCCGTTGTCACGGCGGCGGACGAGGGCAAGCCGGCCGTTGGCGCGGCCGCACGCTCGCCTGCGGCCAGAGCCTTTGCCGATATCATCAAACCGCTGCTTCACCTGGACGCGATGAAGAAGCCCGCATGAAATCTGCTGTTCTACTCATTAAAACCGCGGGATCTTCGCAGGGGGTGCACAAAAGGAGAGAGTTAAGGCACATTTTCTATTGGAAAACAAAGGGTGGTTCTTCCTGGCAGTCTACTCGATCGAGCATTCGTCGAGGCGTTTTTGGTGGAGATGAGCGGATTCGAACCGCCGACCTACGCGTTGCGAACGCGCCGCTCTCCCAGCTGAGCTACATCCCCATGGTCTGTCGAAATTATAGCGAATCTGTTGCTGTCTTGTCAACTGATTCCGGCCAGAAAACTAGGGCTTACGCATCTAAATCGGCCCTTGGGGGCGGATTTTTGCTGACTGCTCCTTCTTATTGGCTCTGTTGGGTTTCCTTTGTGGTTTTGGAGAT
>QZKU01000030.1 GCA_003598085.1 Candidatus Abyssobacteria bacterium SURF_5 | reverse complement strand
CGGGCATTCTTAGTGTTCGCAACTTGACTACCCATGAAAAGAAGTTCTTACTTAAAGAAGCTGCTCTTAAAATGATAACCGTCGGACAGTCTCACAGAGACCGTATTTAACCCGTCTTCCGCAGTTCGAGGGGCAAATTCTTGAGATGGAAGATCAAAATCGCGAGAAAGTTCAGGATTTTCAGGAGGCATTTTGCAAAAGCTCATGTAGTGCCGACCACCCTCTTGTTTTTCGGTATGCAACATCCGATAATGGACGTGACCGAATCAGGAGGAGCGCATGTATCTGCGTCGCCGGACCCGAAAGAAAGGTGGAGTCGAATACGAATCGTGGGCGCTGGTTGAATCGGTACGAACGGCGCAAGGTCCCCGCCAGAGGACGGTGGCGACGATTGGCAAACTTCCCGGTCTGGATAAAGAGGAACGAGTAGGATGGGAAGAAATAGCGCGCATACTTGATGGCAAGCCAAAGGCTGAAGCGGATCTGTTTGAGAAGCAGGAAGAGATTCCCCCGTGGGCTACCGTGGATATCAAACAGGTAAGCGTGGAGCGGCTTCGGCATTTTGGGGACGTGTATCTGGGGCTTGCGCTATGGAAGCGTCTGGGACTCGAAGAGTTTTGCAAGCAGCAGATGGGATCGAACCGCGAGGAGATTCCGTGGTCCGTCATGGCAGCCGTTTTGGTCCTGGCGCGCTTTTGCGCTCCTTCATCGGACCTGCGGATAGCCGAATCGTGGTACGGGAAGACCGCGCTGGATGATTTGCTTGGAATACCTGAGGACAAGGTCAATGATGACAGGCTCTACCGCGCGCTCGACAGGTTGCTTCCCTACAAAGATGTTTTGTGCGCGCACCTGCAGAGGCGCTACGGAGAGTTGTTCGGGGCGACGTTCGACTTTCTCTTTTATGACATTACCTCCACCTATTTTGAAGGAACCGCCGAGCGAAACGAGCAGGCCCGCAGAGGTTACAGTCGCGATGGCCGTCCTGATTGCGTGCAGGTGTGTATTGGACTGGTGGTGAGCAGGGAGGGGCTGCCACTGGCTTTTGAGGTATTTGATGGGAATCGCGCTGATGTAACGACTGTTGAAGACATGGTCGATTACATGGAAGCGAAGTACGGTCAGGCTGGGCGAGTGTGGGTTATGGATCGGGGGATGGTGAGCGAGGAGAATCTTGAGTATTTGCGCCGGAGCAAGAACCGGTATCTGGTCGGAACTTCAAAGTCAATGCTCAAGCGATTTGAAAGGGAGTTGCTTGAGTGGGGTTGGAAAGAGGTTCAGCCCGGCGTGGAAATTAAGCTCTGCAAATCTCCCGAAGGAACACAGGAGACATTCATTCTCTGTCGCTCCCATAAGCCTAAAGACAAAGAAAAGGCGATACTCGGCCGCTTCGTAACCCGCTTGGAGACGGGGCTTGCGAAACTGGTCAAGCAGGCAGATGAGGGAAAGATCAGGCAAAGGTACATTGCAGAGCGAAGGATCGGGCGTCTCCTGGAGCGCAACAGCCAGGCTGCGCCTCTTTTTGATGTGTCTGTGAAAGAGGAAGGGAAAGGCAAAAATGCCCGCCTGCGCATCCGGGTCCGGAAGCATGACAAGCGCTATGAGTGGGCTTCACAGGCGGCGGGTAATTACCTGCTACGGACAAATTGGCCGGTGAACGATCCTCATGAGCTGTGGAAGACCTATATTCAATTGACCCAGGTCGAGGATGCCTTTCGCATTACCAAGAGCGACTTGCGCATCCGCCCGCTTTATCATCAGCGCTCGGACCGAACTCAGTCGCATATTCTGGTGTGTTTCCTGGCGCTCGCATTGTGGCGCGCGCTGGAGCAGTGGATGTTGGCAAGCGGCTTGGGCAGCGCTCCGCGCAAGCTCCTTGAAGAACTCAGGGAGATTCGTTCACTTGATGTGCTTTTGCCTACGAGGGAGAGCAAGACTCTGCGGCTACGCGTGGTCAGCACTCCGCCGCAATGCCTCAAAATACTGCTCCACCAACTGAGGCTGCCGCTTCCAAACCGAGCGAAATTGATCCAAAATGTAGTGCCTCAAATGGCACCTTGAAAATTCTAAGTCTTTGAGAATCTTGAACTTAATTTTTTGAACTGCGGAAGATGGGTTAAATCTTTTTTATATATATATGCTTATAAGTAAAAATAAAGCATCCCCTGATTTCCGTAATAATCCAACCGTCGGAAGATCTCTCTATTGTCTCCATCGCCGGGGAACCGGCCGAATCAACCGGAGAACAGCCTTTCTGTCTTCACCCCGCGATCAACTGCACTCACGACTGCCTTGCCGTGAAAGGATACTAGCGTTCCTCCGATAACTCGATCATGACGTTATCGGGGCCCGATACAAATGCAATCTTGACGCCTTCTCCCAGGCTCACCGGCTCCATCAGAAATTCCGCTCCGCGCTTCTTCAGTTCCGTTGCCACTGCCTCTAGTCTAGGTCGTCTACCCTGAATCCAATGTGATCCATTGAACTGCCGGCGGGTGGACTCACCGGCGCTCTGTCATTAATAAGAAGGCGCGTCCCTCCAAAATCGATCGCCGTAATTTTTGTGCCTGCCACCTCAAACTCCCCGGTCTTTTCTCCCCCGAACTTCTGTGCGTAAAAATCAGCCGCCGCAGCCACATCGGCCGAATTCAAATGCACGTGATCGAAAACCATTTTCATATGTTCCTCCCGTTCGATACTCCCTGCTCCGGATTCCATCTGCAACAAATGCGCGAATTTTACCAAAACCCAGAATGGAAAATCAACGGCCTCCCTCCCTCACGGTGGGAGGAAATGGGGAGAAACCGTCGGAATCGTTTTGCCTGTGCGCAGGAGGCGAGCAATTTTCCCCCCAAGTTGTGGATGAGAATTCCGCTGAAAAATGGACAAGAACTGCCATATCTTTCCTAGAGAAATCCCTTGACAGCAGTGGAGTCCTGTGGTAAACTATGGTTCTATAGACTATAAAAATGGGAGATTATGGGAAAATAAACCTTGCTGCTATTCGCCGGAACATACACCTACGCGCTCGATGAAAAGAATCGGGTCGTCATTCCTGTCAAATTCCGGGAAGTGCTTAATTCGGAAAGCGTCGAGAAACTGTATGTGGTTAGAGGCGACTCCCAACTCTTTCTCATCCCTCACCCTGCCTTTGTCGAGTTATACGAAAAATTGAAAAGCTGGAACTTTACGAATCAAGCCAATCAGGATTATGTCAGGCGTTTTTTTTCGGACGCTTTCGACGTTACACCGGACAAACAAGGCCGCATCATGTTAAGAAAAGACATGTGCGAAGAGGCCGGCATAACCGGTGAAGTCGTTATTATCGGAGTCCTGAACCGCATGGAAATCTGGTCGCCGGAAAAGTGGAAGGACTTCCGGCAGAGAACCACATTACAAGGTATCTCGGCGAATTTTGATGTTGGTTCGCGGCAATAATACCAGATGTAGGGCTGAACTGTCAAAGGAGGCCGAAAACAGTGGGAGTCGCATTCGAAAAAGTGGAACATGACAACGTCGCCGTCCTCAAAGTCTCGGGAAATCTTGACACCTCCACCGCGAAGCAGTTGAAGAAAGCCTTGGCCGACATGATTCAAGAGGAGCGTTACAACATTGTCGTGGATCTTCAAAAGGTCGCCCAGATCAACTATATGGGCGTCGGGACTCTCCTCGAACGGCTCCGGCAGGTGCGGAAATTCGACGGCGACTTGCGGCTGGCCGGGCTGAACAAGCTCACCCGCAAATGCCTCAGTATGGTGGGTGCCTCAAAGGTCTTTGCAGTCTTTGTCAATGAGGACGAAGCCGTAGCCAGTTTCGCCCCCACTCAAGAAGACGCCAGAGCCGTTGCCGTTCACGCACAATAATGATCTTCAACCGGTTCATGTGCCGGTCCTGGCTGAATCGGCTGTCAGCTTGTTGGCGTGCTCCCCGGGCAAGATCATCGTGGACGCCACCGTTGGCGGCGGTGGCCATGCGCAGCTCATCCTTGATCGATTGGGAGGGGAGGGAATGCTCGTCGGCCTCGATCGCGACGCCGCTGCCCTTGAGATCGCACGACGACGGCTCGGCCCTCGGCCCAACGTGATCCTGGTTCACGAAAACTTCAGTCATCTCGCGCAGGTTCTTGATGACCTGAACTTGCCGGCAATGGATGCGCTGCTTCTTGATTTGGGCCTTTCTTCATTTCAGGTCGATGATCCCGAGAGGGGATTCAGCTTCAAGAAAGAGGGACCGCTGGACATGCGGATGGATTCGCGTCAGAAAATTTCCGCATGGCACATCGTCAACACGTATTCGGAACAGCAGATCGCTGATATTCTCCATCGCTTCGGCGAAGAGCCGAACGCCCGAAACATCGCAAAGGCAATGGTTCGGGAGCGGGTGCATACACCAATTCAAACGACGACGCGGCTCGCAAAAATTATTCAGGATGCCGTTCGATGGCGGCGGCCTTCTCGCATCGATCCGGCGACTCGTTCGTTCCAGGCGTTGCGCATCGCAGTGAATTCGGAGCTCGAACATTTGCAGGCCGGTCTGAACGCAGGCATCGGACGTTTGAAGGCGGGCGGGCGCATAAGCGTTATTTCATTTCATTCGCTCGAGGACAGGATCGTCAAACGCACCTTCAGGCGTTTTGCTCGCGGATGCATCTGTCCGCCGGACCTCCCGCAGTGCGTATGCGGGAAGAAACCGACTCTGAAGATACTGACGCCCAAACCCGTCGAACCGTCGCCCGAGGAGGTTTCGGCAAATCCTCGCAGTCGCAGCGCGCGACTGCGGGCCGCTGAGAAAATCTCAGAGGATAGTAAATGATGTCCCCAAAGAAGAACGTTCAAGCCAAAAAGAAAAAAAGGCGCCCAAAGAGCCTTGTCCTTAAAAATCTCAGGCAGATCATTCAAATCGCGCCGTTTCTTTTCCCCATCATCGTCACCGCCTTTACCTATAGCTGGCTCTATACGCGAACCAATATCGTGGCGCATCCCATCGAGGGATTGCGCTCCCGCAAGGTCAACCTCATGAAGCGAAATGACGCGCTTCATCTTTCGATTGAACAGTTGCAGGCTCCTCAACGCATTGAGGCTATCGCCCGGGAAAAATTGGGAATGATTTCACCGGAACGATGGCAGGTGGTTGTTTTGGATAAACCTGTGCGGGCGCCCGAAGCGGCTGTTCAAATGGCCGCTCCCGCACCACAGGAATGGCGCGGGTTGCCGGGATTATTCTTCAGACTATCCGCCGGCCTTCCGGCCGCGCAAGCATCACCGCAAACAACCGAACAACCCGGCTAACGCGGCGCCTGTTCAACACTGCTTCCATTATTTCAGGATTGGCGGAAGAATGTCATGCGTGATGACCTTGCACGAAAATTTCCCGCTTCACTGCTGATCGACGAGAAACTGGATTCATCGAGCGCGTTTCGCACGAAGGTGTGTTTGTGCATCCTCATCGTCGGATTCCTGGCAGTGGCGGTAAAACTGATCGTCATTCAGATCGTCCAACACGATTTTTGGGTGCGCTACGTGGATGAGCAGCGAAAGACCGCGCTCACCGTTCAGCCGCGGCGCGGCATAATCTATGACCGCAACTTTGTTCCCCTCGCTACGTCCATTGTGCAGGAAGTCCTTTGCGTTGCCCCGCATCAGATAAAGGACCTCGAAGAAGCGGCTCAAAAACTTTCTCCCTACGCACAGATGTCGCCAAACCAAATCGTCAAAAAAATCTCCTCTTCAGACCTTTATTTGGTCTACCTGCGGCGGGGACTCGATGTGCAGACTGCCGAAAAGATCAAGCAGTTGAACCTGAAGGGAGTCGAGTTTCGGAGCGAAAGCTCCCGCCGGTATCCAAAGGGGACGCTGGCAAGTAATCTGATCGGAATTGCTAATATCGAGAATAAAGGAATCGAAGGCATCGAGTTTAGATACAACGATGAATTGGCCGGTGAAGCGGGCAAGCAGATTCTCATAAGGGACAATTCCAGGCGCGAGATCGTCGCGCTCACCCAGACCGTCAAAGAAGCGCAAGATGGAAACCATGTCGTCTTGACAATAGATGAAGTGATTCAGTATATTACTGAAAAGGCGCTCGAAGATATTGTTGATGAATTTGACCCTGAAGGCGCCTCGGCGGTTGTGCTTGACCCGAAAACGGGAGAAGTGCTGGCGATTGCCAACCGGCCGACGTTCGATCCGAATCTGCCGGCAACATTTAAAAAGGAGAAGCTGCGCAATCGAGTTGTCACCGACGTCTATGAGCCAGGCTCCACCTTTAAACCCATAGCCGCGGCTGCGGCTTTGGAGCACGGCGTGATCAGCCCGGATGATCGCGTCTATTGCGAGCTTGGCGCGATGAGGTACCACGGCCACACATTCAACGACGTCCACCCGTACGGCGAGATCACGTTCTCCGATGTGCTGGCGCATTCCAGCAACATCGGAATGATCAAGGTTGTTAGCCTGTTGCAGCCGCAGTGGCTCTACGACTACATCAGGAACTTCGGATTCGGAGAGCCAACCAATGTAGGCCTTCCCGGAGAGTCCCCAGGAATCGTTCATCCCCCATCGGTATGGTCCGGCCTCTCTATGGGTGCGATTCCCATCGGCCAGGAGATCGGTGCGACCTCCCTTCAATTAGCCGTAGCATTTTCCGCTATTGCAAATGAAGGAGTGCTGATGCGGCCGTATGTCGTCTCGGCCGTCCTCGACTCCGATCGGGCGCCCCTCAAACAGTTCGCCCCGCAGGCGCTTCGCCGCGTCATCCGGCCGGCGACGGCCCAAATGCTGACGAAGATGCTGGTGGACGTTACGAATTCCGGCACGGGCGCCGCCGCCAAAATAGCCGGCTACGCATGCGCGGGAAAAACCGGAACCGCTCAAAAGGCCGACCTCGTGAATGGCGGATATTGCCGCGGCAAATATGTGGCCGTCTTTGCCGGGTTCGTGCCGGCGGACGACCCGGTCGCTTGTATCGTCGTGATGGCGGATTCTCCGAAAGGCAAGTACTATGGCGGATCGGTGGCCGCACCTGCTTTCAAAAAGATAGCGCAGGGAATTCTCAATCGACTCGAGATTCCACCGACTAATCCGGAAGAGCAGCAGCCGCCTGAACAAAAAGATGGATGGAATGGTCGGAAATTGGCTAAAAAGGAAACTCTGAAGCAGGCGCCTTCCCGAAACCCGTCAGACGGGCCGCATATGCCTGACGTTCGAGGGATGACCATTCGCGCCGTTATCGAGTCTCTCTCGGTCTATTCCATTAAACTCGACCTCGAAGGATCCGGAATCGCAATCTCTCAATCACCGGCGCCCGGCGAAGCATTACGGGCCGGACGGCCGTGCCGGATCGCCTTCAAGAGAAAAGACGCATGATGAAATTATATTCTCTGCTCGACGAACTGACGGAAAAGACCGTCACCGGCGGCGCCGATATCGAGATAACCGGTATCACCGCCGATTCCCGAAAAGTGCAAAAGGGATTCCTGTTCGTAGCGATCGCCGGCAATAAGGAAGACGGCCACCGGTACGTCGAGCACGCGCTGCGCCAGGGAGCCGCCGCCGTCGTCGGCAAATCGGTTGCGGAACTTCCCGGAGTCGTCTCCATCGCAGTCCCCGACAGCCGGAAGGCAGCCGCCCTCCTTGCCGAAGCTTTCTACGAGCACCCGTCACGACAATTGAATGTCATCGGGATAACGGGAACCAACGGCAAGAGTTCCACGCTCTACCTTATCCGCTCGATCCTCAGCGCCGCCGGCATCTCCTCCTCCGGAATCGGAACCATCTGCTATTCGGTCGCGGGGACGACCGAGGCGGCAAAAAATACCACGCCCGGCCCAATCGACCTGAGCTCATCGTTGAGAAAAGCCCTTGATGCCGGGCATACTCATTTTGTGATGGAGGTCTCCTCGCATGCCCTTCACCAATTCCGCGTCGAGGCCATTCGCTTTGCCGTCGCCGTCTATACCAACCTGTCGCTTGATCATCTCGATTATCACGCGAACATGGAGGACTACTTCGTCTCGAAGAGGCATTTGTTCGAGTTGCTCTCGCGGAATCCGCAGGCGAACTGCGCCGTTATCTCCGCCGACGATGCCCGCGGCAAAGATATCGCGGCCGCGACACAAACAAGGAAGCTGACCTTCGGCATCAAGAACCCGGCGGATATCTGCGCCCGAAATATCGAGATTGGCGCATCTCACACTGCATTTCTGGCCTCCACGCCCGCCGGCGATTTCCCGGTGAACCTCAAGCTGCTGGGAAGACACAGCGTTTATAATGCGCTGGCCGCAGCCGGTGTCTGTCTCGGACTCGACATCGACGTCTCGACAATCAAGCAGGGACTGGAGCAGCTCGAGCTTGTCCCGGGCAGATTCGAGCGCGTGTCAGAGGGTCAGCCTTTTGAAGTCATTGTGGATTACGCGCACACTCCGGAAGCGATCAAGCTGCTTCTCGAGTCCGCGCGCTCCATCTGCAAAGGAAAGCTCATTGCCGTTTTCGGAGCCGGTGGAGACCGTGATCGGAGCAAACGGCCGGAAATGGGAAAACTCGCCGCATCAATTTCCGATTTCTCCATCGTAACCTCCGACAATCCCCGCTCGGAAGATCCCTATCGCATTGCGCTTGACATCGAAATCGGTTTTCAGAAGATGGGGAAGGAGCGAGGCCAGCATTATCTGGTAATCATCGATCGGCGCGAGGCCATAGAGGAGGCGCTCGCCACGGCCGAGACCGGTGATATCGTGGTCATCGCGGGCAAGGGCCACGAAACGTACCAGATATTCAAAGACGCTACCGTCGAATTTGACGATAAGGCGATCGCGCGAGCTTGGCTTCAATCGATGAACAAACCAGAGAAGTAGCCGATGAAAACGATGTCCCTTGAAGAAATGACCGACTTGTGTGGAGGCCGCCTGATCGCAGGCGCTTCCTCTTCGCCTGTCTCAGGTCTTTCAACCGACACAAGAACGATTCAACCGGGCGAGGTGTTTCTGGCGCTCAAAGGGGAACGCTTCGATGGCCATGCCTTCGCCGAAAAGGCGCTCGAGAAAGGCGCCGCGGCGGTTATCGCGGAGCGCGGACAACTGCGCGAGATGCAGGAACGGCTTCCTGATGACGGCGGTCTGATCGAGGTGGGCGATACGCTTGCCGCTTTACACCTGCTCGCGCAAAGATATCGGGCCATGTTTCATATCCCCGTCATCGGGATTACTGGAAGTTGCGGAAAGACCACCACCAAAGACATGCTCTCTGCCATCCTCAACGAAGGCGGAAAAGCCCTGAAAACAGAGGGAAACCTGAATAACCTGATCGGCGCACCGCTTATGCTTCTCAAACTCGCGCCGGAAATAAAAGCCGCGGTCATTGAAATCGCATCCAATTCGCCGGGCGAGATAGCGCGCCTCTCGTCGATTCTCAATCCGACGGGCGGCATCATCACCAGTGTCGGACCGGTTCATCTTGAAGGATTCGGTTCCCTCGAGGGGGTCATGAATGAAAAATGCTCGCTCGCCGGATTCATTGCGCCTGACGGGTTCCTCGTCATCAATCATGACGATATCCCGGTCGAGAGAATCGGTTCCGGCTTCAAGGGAAAGATAACAACCTTTGGCGCCGCGGATTCGGCGGATTTCTACGCAACCGCGGTTCGGCAAGATCTAAAAAACGGAGCCGAGTTCCTGGTGAACGGCCGGGAACCCATGACCGTTCCCGTCGCCGGCTTGCATAACATCCTGAACGCGCTTGCCGCAACGGCCGCCGCGCGGGAACTGGGGATCGACTTCGAACAGATCCGGTGCGGGCTCAGGCGGTTTGCCGGCTGCAAGATGCGGATGGAGATACTCGATCTGCGCGGCATCACAGCCGTCAACGACGCCTATAATGCCAACCCTCGGGCCATGCGCGAGTCGATATCGACGGTAATGGCCATGCCGGCCGCTCGAAGAATTCTGGTGCTTGGCGACATGCTGGAACTGGGCGATTATGCCCGCGAAGCGCATCGCTCGCTCGGCCTCTTCGTAGGGCAGCTCGGCCCCGACCTGCTTTACCTGATGGGATCGTTCGCAGACGAGGTGCGCGCCGGAGCGGTCGATGCAGGCCTGCAGGCGAATCGTATCTCGTGCTTCGCTCGGCCCGAGGAAATAGCGACATCTCTGCGAGAAATACTGCAGCCCCAAGACCTCTTGCTGGTCAAAGGGTCAAGGGGCATGCGCATGGAACGGGTGCTGCACCTGCTGAATGAAGAAGGGTAAATGCTCTACTTAGTTTTCTTGAAACTTATTCCTTACGTTTCGGGATTGAACGCCTTTACGTATATCACCTTGCGGTCGGCGCTGGCGGCTATGACTGCGCTTGCAGTCAGCATTCTGGCCGGCCCCTGGATGATCGCAAAGCTGAAAGCGCTCAAGATAGGCCAGCAGATTCGCAAGGAGCACGTCGCTGATCTCCATAAGATACATCAGAACAAAGCCGGTACTCCGACCATGGGCGGCCTGTTGATCATTGGCTCCGTTGCATTCGCCACTCTTCTGTGGGCCAACATATTCAATAAACTCATCCTTATTACGCTTTTCTGCATGTTCTGGCTTGGAGCCATCGGTTTTCTCGACGACTTTATCAAAATGAGAAAAAAGAGATCGCTCGGATTGACCGCCAGATTCAAGTTTGTCGCCCAGATCATTCTCGGCCTCGGGCTCGGTGTCTATCTGTATTTCAACCCGGTCAATGCCGAATATGGAGACAAGGTGGCGCTGCTCTTCTTCAAGAACTACTACATCTCCTTCGGCGTGCTGTATATCCTCTTTGTCGTGCTGATCATCGTCGGGGCTTCCAATGCCGTCAATCTTACCGACGGGCTCGACGGCCTGGCAGTCGGCTCGGTCATCATGGCGGCACTGGCATACACCGGTATGTCCTATCTGGTCGGGCGCGCCGATTTCACCCGCTATCTCTTCATCACGCACGTGGTGGGCGCCGGTGAACTCACCATTTTCCTGTCAGCCGTGGCGGGCGCCGGATTGGGATTCCTCTGGTATAACGCGCACCCGGCCGAAGTCTTTATGGGCGATACCGGCGCCTTGGCGCTGGGCGGGGTGCTGGGCACTGTCGCAATATTGATAAAGCAGGAATTGCTTCTCGTAATCGTGGGCGGCCTCTTCGTGCTGGAGGCCGCATCGGTCATAATACAGGTGTTTTCCTACAAGTTGCGTGGGGGCAAGAGAGTTTTCAAAATGGCTCCACTGCACCATCATTTTGAGTTGATTGGATGGTCCGAAGCAAAGGTGACGGTGAGATTTTGGATAATTGCGGCAATCTTCGCACTGCTCAGCCTGGCCACGCTGAAAGTGAGATGAAGTATATGCATTCCCTTTCGGGGAAGAAGGTGGCTGTTGTCGGGCTGGGATTGAGCGGCATTGCGGCTGCGCGGCTGCTTTCCCAGCAAAAAGCGGTTGTGAGCGTCACCGACGATAAGACTGAAAAGGAACTCGAGGCGGAGAGAAGATCACTCCGGCGGATCGTGAAGGAATATCATCTCGGAGGAATCAGCGAAAGGCTGCTTCTCGATTCGGATATGATCATTATCAGTCCGGGAGTGCCGTCGGACCTGCCCCAGCTCCAAGAAGCGCGTGCAGCCGGCATCATGATCATCAGCGAAGTCGAACTCGCCTATTGGTTCTGTGACGTGCCGATCCTGGCGATTACCGGCACCAACGGCAAAACAACCACCACCAGCCTCGTTCATCATCTGGTGACCTTCGCCGGACTGAAGGCGCAGCTCGGAGGAAATATCCAGATTCCGTTCTCTCAGGTGGTGAATAAAAAGCCCTCCGACGCGATGGTGCTGGAGGTAAGCAGTTTTCAACTGGAGAATATCCGCGATTTTAGCCCCTTCGTCGGCATTCTCCTGAACATCACGCCCGATCATCTCAACCGGTACCATTCAATGGACGAATATGCCGCCGCCAAGTTTGCGCTGTTCAAGAACCAGTCGGCGGGTGATTTTGCAGTCCTGAATCAGGACGACGAGTTCGTCGCCCAATCGGCCGAAAACATCTGCTCCAAAATCCTGTGGTTCAGTCTGAACAGAGAAGTCGAGCAGGGCGCATTTCTGCGCGGAACGCGGGTGGTCGTCCGCTATGAAGATCGGGAAAAAGAAATACTGGATGTCTCCCAGATTCCCCTGCTCGGGCGGCATAATGTCGAAAACGTGCTTGCAGCCGTCGCGGCGGTCTTGCCGCTGGAAATCCCCTGGACAAACTACGCCCGCGCCGTCAAGAACTTTAAGGGCGTCGAGCACCGGCTGGAGCGGGTGCGCGAGAAGGACGGAGTGCTTTTCGTCAACGATTCGAAGGCAACCAATATCGATGCCCTCGTTAAGGCGCTGGAAAGTTTCGAGCGGCCGATTATTCTGATCGCGGGCGGGCGGGGGAAGGGCAGCAGTTACCTCGTGCTCAGGCCGCTCTTCGAAAAGAAGGTTCGCGCCATGGTGACTCTCGGCGAAGACGCTCCGCTTCTGGAGGAGGCTCTCGCCGGCATCGTCCCCATCACGAGGGCGGCAACCTTGCCGGAGGCGGTGAGTCTCGCGGCGACGATGGCCCACCCGGGCGACTGCGTCCTTCTCGCTCCGGCGTGCGCCAGCTTCGATATGTTTCGCAACTATGAGCATCGCGGTCGGGTCTTCAAGGAAACGGTCAACAAACTGTGAGACGCAATCCCGAATTCAGTGTGCTGATGATCGTAACGTTCCTTCTCTTGTGTTTCGCCATCATAATGGCCTACAGCGCTTCTGCGCCGGTCGGCCTCAAGACGATGGGCGACGACCACTATCATTTCAAGCGCATGATCGCCTTTGTGATAGTGGGACTCATCGCGATGGCATCGACGGCCGTCATCCGCTACGAAACTTGGACGCGACACTGGTACATCTTTTATGCCAGCTCAATCTTCGCGCTTCTGCTCGTATCTACTCCCATGGGGGTCCAGGTAGGCGAAGCCAGGAGAAGCCTTGACATCGGGTTTACCACGATACAGCCGTCGGAATTCGCCCGCCTCGCGGCTGTCTTTTTCCTCGCGAGTTTTTGCGCCCGAAAGGCCGAACATCTGAAGAATTTCAAGAAAGGCCTGCTGCCGGCGCTAGGGGCGGTTTCCGTCCTGGCCGGTCTCATACTTGCCGGCCATGACCTGGGCATCCCGTTTACGATCGGGGTCACCGCCTTGCTGCTTCTCTTTATTGCGGGCGCCAATCTTCGTCATCTCCTTGCGCTTTCGGGGGCCGCGTTCGCGGGATTGGTCCTCATGATCGTGCTCGAGCCCTACCGCGTCCAGAGGATGCTCGCCTTTATCGATCCGTGGAAAGACCCGAAACGCTATGGGTGGCAAATCATCCAGTCGATGGCGGCGCTCGGCAGTGGGGGTATTTCGGGGGCGGGACTGGGGCAAGGCCTGCAAAAAAATCTCTATTTGCCCGCGCCTCACACCGATTTCGTTTTCTCCATTATCGGAGAGGAGACCGGATTGATCGGCACGCTGTCGATCAACCTCCTCTTCGCCGTGCTGGCCGTGGTCGGAGTTCGAATCGCGCTGAAGGCGCGGAACCGCGAAGCCTCATTTCTGTCACTCGGGATAAGTTTTCTGATCTCGAGCACGGCGCTGATCAATATGGCCGTCGCCGTAGATCTGCTTCCCACAAAGGGAATCACGCTTCCGTTTGTCAGCTACGGGGGAAGTGCTCTCCTCTCGAATATGATCGCGATGGGCATACTGATGAATATTTCGCGCAATTCGCAAGAACCGGCCATCATGGACCCTCTGCTCCCCCAGCGGTACATCTGAAAGGAGAGGGAAGGACAAACAGACAATGAAGGTTGTTTTGGCTGGAGGCGGGACCGGCGGACACGTTTTCCCCGCTGTCGCGATAGCAGAAGAATTGAAGAGGCGCGACCCGAATCTTCAACTGATGTACCTCGGCAAGCGCGACTCGATCGAGGAACGCACCGCCACTCAACGATCAATTCCTTTTCGCGCGATTCAGGCTGAGGGATTCCCCCGGGGGAATCTTCTGAAGAAAAGTCACGCCCTGCTGAAAATGGCAGTCGGACTGGTGCAGTCGATTGCTGTTCTCTCGCGTTTCCGGCCTCAGGTCGTCATCGGGACCGGAGGATACGCCAGCATGCCGCCCGTGCTCGCAGCGAGTCTGCTGCGAATGCCCAGCCTGATCCATGAACAGAACTGCGTCCCCGGCAAGGCAAATCGCGTGTGCTCGCGCTTCGTGGACGTTGTTACCGTGCATTTCGAAAAGTCCCGCGCTTATTTCCCTGTAAAAAACGCGCTCGTTGTCGGAAATCCGATCCGGTCCGATTTCCTGCCGCAGCGCCTCGAAACCATTGACAAAGCGGAATCGAAACGCTCTCTCGGATTGAGTCAGGAGAAATTCACCGTGTTCCTTCTGGGCGGCAGCCGCGGAGCTCATTCGCTGAATGTCGCCGTCGTGGACGCCCTCCCGCATCTCGATCCGCGCCGGTTTCAACTCATCTGCATGACCGGAACCGATGACTTCAGGTGGGTACGCGATTCCTGCGAACGAGCCGGAATCAACGCCGCGGTCTTCCCGTTTATCGATGATATGGTGCGCGCCTACGGCGCCGCCGATGTCGTCGTCTCGCGGGCGGGCGCGAGTACGCTGGCCGAGCTAGCCGCCGTCGGAGTGCCCGCCATCCTCGTGCCGTACCCGCACGCCACTGATCGGCATCAGGAGTTGAATGCGCGAGTGCTCGTCGAGGCGGGGGCGGCGCTGATGATGCTGAATGGAGATCTGCGCGGAGACTCACTGGCGGAGAAATTGCTCGCGCTCGCTGATGAGCCGTCCCGATTGAATGCTATTCACACGGCGATTTCTCAATTCGCCATGCCGGACGCAGCCGAACGCGTCGTCAATTTGCTGTTTGAACTTGTTTTCCAGGGGGAGTGACCACGTCACGCACAGCGGGAATCTTCCCTGAATCTTTTAAACGCACAGTGCCCGGCGCCCTGGCTGCGTCTCAAGCACTGATCGGCTATCGAGTGATCAAGCACCGTCAGGATGCGGTGGGAGGAGAAGAAAGCAGTGATCAGGACCGTTCAAAAAGTCCATTTTGTCGGAATCGGCGGAATCGGCATGAGCGGACTCGCGGAGATCCTCTTGAACCTCGGATACCAGGTTTCCGGCTCAGATCCGCAGCCAAGCCCGATCACCAGTAGATTGGAAAAGCTCGGCGCTGTCTTTTACGATCATCACGACGCCGATAATATCCATGGCGCAAACATCGTCGTCTATTCCGCCGCTATCCCCCGTGATAATCCTGAACTCCTTGCCGCACAAAAGGCCAAAATACCGGCGATCCCTCGCAGCGAAATGCTGGCCGACCTGATGCGGATGAAACCCAATGCCATCGCGGTCGCAGGAACCCACGGCAAGACAACGACTACCTCGATGATCGCGGCTATCCTTGAGAAAGCCGATATCGAATCGACCGCGATTATCGGCGGCATCCTCAATCGGAAAGGCAGCAACGTTTCGTGGGGGACGGGTGATTATCTTGTCGCCGAAGCGGACGAACATGATGGTTCTTTTCTGAAATTGTTCCCGACGATTACGGTTGTGACCAGCATCGATGCGGAGCATCTCGAATACTACGGCACCATCGACGCGATCAGACGCGCTTTCCTCGATTTCTCAAACCGCATCCCTTTCTACGGCTTTTCCGTCGTTAACAAAGAGGATGTGAATGTTCGCGACATCCTGCCGCAGGTTAGATCCAACCTTATCACGTACGCGATAAACTATCCGGCCGACCTGGAAGCCGTTTCAATTAAAACGAATCCTCCGTCGCTCCAAAACGGAGTTTACAAACTCGAATTGATGGAAACATCTTTCGATGTCAAGAATTCGAATGCAAACCTCGGGCCGATCGGCGTTCTTGGCCGGGTCAAGGTAAAAGCTGCGGGAAAGCACAATGTGCTGAATGCGTTGGCCGCAATCAGCGTCGGACTTGGCCTCGGAATGCCGTTTCAACAGGTCTCTGATGGGCTCCTGCTGTACGACGGAGTCGAGCGCCGGCTCCAAATAAAAGCCAATTTCAATGGGTTGCTTGTTGTCGAGGATTATGCGCATCACCCGACCGAAATCTCTGCAACCCTGGATGCCGTCTCTCATCTCGGGGGCAAGCGCATCCTTGCAATCTTTCAGCCCCACCTCTACAGCCGGACCAAATTCTTTACCAAAGAGTTCGCGCAGTCGCTCCTGGCGACCTCTAAACTGATGATTACTGAGATTTACAAGGCGCGGGAAGAGCCGATGCCGGGCGTCAGCGGCCTGAATATCGTCAACGAAGCGCGCAAGCTGGGTCATCCCGATGCGGAGTTCTTCGAGGACAAGTTCGCTATTCCCGATGCGATCGAAAAAATAATGCAAAAAGGGGACGTTATCCTGGTGCTGGGGGCCGGTGATATCTGGAAAATTGCCGACGGGATCGCTGATCGCATCAAAAGGAAACATCGCGCCCCGTCCGGAAACAGCTCCCGGACAAAACGCCCCAGAACATCCCGCAGATGATGGACGATCTGTATGAAGAAATACGCCGGCGCATCGATGGCGTCGTCAGACGAAATGAGCCGATGGCAAAACATACCTCCTTCGGGATCGGCGGTCCCGTGGATATTTGGGTCGAGCCGGAACATTTGCGCGATTTGTTCGTTCTCACCGACATCTGCAAAGAGCGGCGGGTTGCCTGTCTGGTTGTCGGGCGAGGATCGAACCTGCTCGTCGGAGACGGCGGCATCAGGGGAGTTGTCATCAACCTCAATCAAGCCTGCAATCGCTTGGAAAGGAAAAAGGAAGCTGTGATTGCCGGGGCCGGAGTTTCCCTTCTCGCCCTCGCAAAATTCGCCTTGCACCATGGCCTTCAGGGTCTCGAATTCTGCGTCGGTATTCCCGGCAGCGTCGGAGGCGCACTCGCCACAAACGCCGGGGCATGGGGCTCGAGCATCGCCGATGTCGTGCAGAGCGTGCTGGTATATGACCCGGGAAATAAAGAAAAGAAATGGCTGGAGAAAGAATCCATCAAGTTCGATTACAGGAGAAGCAATATCGCAGCCCGCGGGATCGTGCTCGAAGCCGAATTTCATTTGCGTCTCGCAAATCCTGACGAAATCTCGACTCGCATGAACCACTACATCTCACAACGGACAAAGAGCCAGCCTCTGCAAGCCAGGAGCGCCGGCAGCATCTTCAAGAATCCTCCCGGCCAATATGCCGGAGCCATCATAGAACGGTTGGGCCTCAAGGGCCGCAAGTGCGGAGGCGCCGCAGTATCCGAGAAACACGCAAATTTCATCGTGAACACAGGAAACGCAAGCGCGGCAGATGTTCTGAACCTCATCAACGAGATTAAACGGCGGGCACAGACCGAAATGCAGGTTGAGCTCGAAGAAGAGATAACAACGCTGGGAGAGGCGTGATCCGATGTCTTCTCGTGCACAAAAGCGGCGAGTATTCCCGTCATTGAGCAGGATTCGCGCCTTTCTTCATCGCCGCGATCACAGGCCGGTTTTCGCCGGAAAATTTTTCAGCGGCGGAACAAAAGTCATCCAAACGGCGCGCAATAAACCGCAGCGGCGCCAGAAAGTAAAACCGCGCCAGCGGATCATTGTCGCAAAAAAACAGAAAATAGTTCGAGCTGTCTCTCTGTCCCTCAAAATCGCCGTCGCCGGTTGCGCCGTCGCTGTGCTGGGAATGACCGTGTCACGCTTTGTAGGCTCCTCTTCTCGATTTAGCATCAAGCATATCGGTGTGACCGGGAATACTCATGTAACCGCCCAAACCATTATTCAACAATCGGGATTAAAAGAGGGTGAAAACATCTTTCGATCCGTTCTGGCCGATGCCGCGGCCTCGATCGCGCGCATTCCACGAGTGCATTCTGTCGTAGTCCGCAGGAAACTGCCTGATGAAATCCACATCGAAATTAAGGAGCGGAGACCGGCGGCGATTCTGCTCGCCGACGAACTCCTCGTTTTGGACCACGAGAAAAAAATAATCGAACGATATGATCCGGCCGCGCGCATCGATTTGCCGATATTGACCGGCAAACAGCTCGCACAATACACGGTAGGCGATGTCATTGAGTCGGACGGCATAGATGGCGCCCTTCACATCATTGACCTCATGAACGAGCTGGGGATGGCGAAGTCGATCGGCATATCGGAGATCAACATTGACGATCCGGACGATATTCTCCTAATAGCTGAACAATCCGGAGCTACTATACATCTTGGAACCGGCGATTATCCGGGAAAGCTGTGGCGGCTGAAAAAAGTCACTGAGGAAATACAGCGCCACGGGCGTCTGAAATTGGCTTCCCTCGAGCGCGTAGACATGCGATTCGAAACAATCGTTCCGGCAAAATTCGGCAGTTGAAAACGCGGGTAGAACCTGTGACATATCGGGAGGGGCACGAAATGGAAAGGGGGGTGAACAACCGACTATGACCAAAGGGACTCCGATATTAGCTCTTGACATAGGGACGAGCAAAGTCTGCGCCCTCATCGCGGAGCCGGTGTCCGACCAGACGCTCAAGGTCCTGGGTTTCGGGGAAAGCAAGTCCGATGGATTAAAAAAGGGAGTCATCATAAACATTGAACGGACCATTTCCGCCATCCAGCGAGCCGTCGAAGAGGCGGAAACCCAGGCAGGTGTC
>QZKU01000029.1 GCA_003598085.1 Candidatus Abyssobacteria bacterium SURF_5 | reverse complement strand
TTCGCCTTGAATTCATCCGATCTGATACCATAATTTCTCAGCTTCCGCTGAAGAGTCCTCAGGCTGAGGCCGGCCCGTTCGGTTGCAATATCCGTCTTCCCGCTGTATCGCTTAAGCAGTTCAGTCAGATACTTCTTCTCCATGTCGGAGATTCTCTCGGAAAGGGGCTCATCAGTGAGGGATTGGGAAGTGCTGTAGATCTTGTTTCCAACCTCTCCGACGTCCGGGAGGTCGCTCGCATCGATGCAATTGCCGGCCACCGTGGCGACTGCCCTTTCAATGACATTTTCCAACTGCCGCACGTTGCCCGGCCAGTTGTATTTCATCAACTTCTTGATTGCGTCGTGACTTATCTCGTTGACATTGCGGGCGCTTCTGTTCCCGTGAACTTTCAGGAAATGTCTGACCAGAAGAGGAATATCCTCAAGACGTTCCCTTAAAGGGGGAAGCTGGAGCGGAATCACGCTCAACCGGTAATACAGGTCTTCCCTGAATTTGCCCTCGCGCACCAGGCTCTGCAGGTCTGCGTTGGTTGCGGCAATCAACCTGATATCAACCTTGATCGGCTCATTGCTTCCGACGCGTTGGAATTGCTTCTCCTCGAGGGCGCGCAACACCTTCATCTGCGTGACCTGCGACATGTTGCCGATCTCGTCCAGCAAGATTGTTCCGCCGTCGGCGTATTCCAATTTCCCGATTCTGCGCGCGGTCGCGCTGGTAAAGGCCCCTTTCTCGTGGCCGAACAATTCCGTCTCAAGCAGGTTGTCGGGCAACGCTCCACAGTCCACGGCCACGAAACGCCGGTCTTTGCGCAGGCTGTGAAAATGAATCGCTTTCGCAATCAACTCCTTGCCGGTCCCGGTTTCTCCTTGAATGAGGACGGTGCTGTCCGTCGGAGCGATCGAGGCGACGGTCTTGAAAATCCTCTGCATCTTGTGGTTCTTGCTGATGATGTTCGCGAAGCTGAACTGCGACTCGATCTGCTTTCTGAGCAGAATGTTTTCGGCAAGCAGATCCCTTTTCTCGAAGATCTTGTCGATGATGATATTCAGCTCTTCACTCCCGAAGGGCTTGGTGAGGTAATCCTCGACCCCGAGCTTCATTGCCGCAATCGCGGAATCCACCGTGCCGTGACCGGTGATCACCAGGATGGAAGTGTACTCGTGAGCTTCCTTGATTTGCTTTACCAGATCGAGCCCCGACATGCCGGGCATTTTCAGATCGGAAATCACAAGATCAAATTGCTGTCTTTCCAGCAGCTTGAGAGCTTCCTCCCCGGAGCGAGCTTCCACAACGTCTCGCCTCTCTTTCAAGAGAGCACGCGCAAGCTGCGCTCGTTGAATATCCTCATCCTCAACAATCAGGATCTGTTGCCTGTTCACAAAGATTACCCCTCTCTATGATAAAAAATGGATTTGTATTCTTGAAGAATGGAAACGGCAGATTCTCGAAGATGAATGAATCATCTCTCGCATCCCGTGCTGCAGAGTATTCCATCAAGTGGCAAGACAATTGTATTATAACAGAGTCGAGAAAAGAAATCTATGCGCAAACTCATGAGGAAATGAGCGACAATCGCCCCGGCAATCTGTTCTCGAAATCCTTTCGTATCAACGCGCGCTGAGCCAGCCAAAAGCTTGACGCTCGCTGAAAAACAATGGTATCATAAACTGATTTTTAACGGCGTGGAGGGAGAATTGACCACCGAAAAAAAAGCCCTGATTTTCGATGTCCAGCGTTATTCCGTTCACGATGGTCCCGGCATTCGCACGCTCGTCTTTTTCAAAGGCTGTCCGCTCCGGTGCAAGTGGTGCCAAAACCCGGAATCGATAAGCAAGCAGCGCGAAATCGCCTTCTTTTCGAATAAGTGCATCGGCTGTGGTGAATGTGCAAAGGCGTGCCCGAAGGGCGCCATTACCTTCGAAGGACCCGGCCGAATCAATCGCTCGCTATGCGACCGCTGCGGGAAATGCACCGAAACCTGTTACGCAGAGGCACTGGTGACGGTGGGCAAGGAATACGCCGTCTCCGATTTGCTCGACGTCGTCGAGCGGGATCGCCCCTTCTACCGGCAATCCGGCGGGGGAGTGACCGTGTCGGGAGGCGAGCCGACGGCGCAGTTCTCGTTCCTGCTCGATTTTCTGAAAGCGGCAAAAGCGGCGGACCTTCATACCGTGATGGAAACATGCGGATCGTGCGCATGGAGCAAGCTGGAGCAACTCCTCCCATATCTCGATCTCATCCATTTCGATCTCAAAATAATCGATGCAAAAGCACATAGGCGCCATACTGGCGCCGGCAATCGCTCAATCCTCACAAATGCGCGAAAGCTGGTGGAGTCCTCTGCAAACATGGTGTTCCGGGTTCCGCTGGTGCCGGGGATGACCGCAACATCGGAAAATGTTTTAGATATTATCGATCTGCTGAGCGAGTTCGAGCACGACCGGATCCATTTGCTGCCGTACCATAAGATGGGGGAATCCAAGCTCGAGCGGATAGATTCCACCTTGGAGCCGCTGAATCTCGAACCGCTCTCCGACGAAGATGTCGCCGCAATAAAAGTGCAATTCGAGGCTGCGGGAATTTCCGTTCTGATCGGCGGCGGCTAATCGCTTCGCGCACGAACCGGTGAAGCGGCTCCGCTGAAAGACGATCGGCCATCCCGATACTATGTTCGCCCATGATCATTTCGTTTTCCGCTGTAACACAAATTGAGGGGTAAGACGCCCCGCATGCTTGAAGAAAATCTCTCTTATTTCACCCGCGCCCGCACACAACCATTTCCATCGTATTCATCGTTCACGTTTCCTGCGTTGCGCCTGCACGACCCCGTGAGCGCGAGGCGTCGAGGGAAAATATTCTGATACGGCATCCGAAGCTTTCATAAGAAAGAATTCTCCCCTCGGTCTGCGACCCTGAGGGAGGGGGATATAGGGGCTGAAGAGGCAACACGTTCAATGAACCGAAAACTTTCAAAGAAGCCCCATTCCCGTCATTCCTGCGAACGCAGGAATCCAGGAAAGCAAACACTGGCGGAGAAATCAATCTTGCTTTTCAGCCGGCGGCAGCGGGAAGATAAAACGTAAACACTTATGAAGCCTTCGCACATCCACAATTTGAATCAGCGAATTCCTCTTACCCTTGCCGCAGCGCTTCTCGCCGTTTTTGCCGGCCTCTGCCTGCAAAACATCTACCGATATTCCCCGACATACGACGAACCAAAATTCCTTCAGATCGGACAACAGCTCGCGTCGGGGGAGGGATGGCGGACCGAGATGAGCGTCGTGCATGCTCCTCTTTCTTTCTATACACATGGCTTCCTTCTGAAGCCGTTCCAGTTTTCGGGGGAACTGCAGCGGCTGCGCTGGGCGCGCGTAACCATGCTTCCGTACTCACTAATCCTGGGGCTGTTGATTTTCGTTTGGGCGCGAGACCTCTTCGGCGCGGAAGGCGGGCTGGCCGCCCTCGCGCTGTATGTGTTCAATTCAAATATTCTCGCGCACTCTTCCCTTATCACGACCGATATCATCTATGCCTGTTTCAGCCTTCTTACGCTCTACTTCTTCTGGAAGTTCCTGTGCGACGGCGGGAGTCGCTGGATTTTGGCCTGCGGCCTCAGCATGGGTCTTTCTCTTTTGGCCAAGTACTCCGCGGTCATCTGGTTCGCGCTGCTGCCGGCGCTTGCTCTCGCAATCGCACTGTTTTGGCGGCGGCGTCCGGATGAAGTCGAACCCGCCGCTGTCAGACCTCTGAAACTTGTTGCGGCGATCGCCATGATTTTTGCAGTCGCAATTGTCGTTCTGAATGCAGGCTATGGGTTCTCCGGCTCTTTCTTCCAGCTTGGCGAATATCATTACCAGAGCCGCTTGCTGGCAAGACTGTCGCACAACCCGCTGACAGACTGGATTCCGGTGCCGGCGCCCTATCCGTTTGTGCGCGGATTTGACGCCCAGAAACACATCGCAGAGGTGGGGCATTCTTCGTTTCTGGCGGGAATGAGATCCACAAACGGCTGGTGGTACTACTTCCCGCTCGCGCTCCTCTTGAAGATACCGCTTGCATTCTGGCCGATGATGGGATTGACTGTCTTCGCGTCTTTGCGCAATGGCGACAGGCGGCGAAAAACGGCTCAGCTTCTGTTGGCGTCATCGTCGATAGCGATAATAGCGAGCCACAGCCTCCTCAGCCGCAGCCAGGCCGGTTTCAGATATATTATCGTCGCTTTGCCGCCTCTTTTTATTCTGGCGGGCGCGGTCCCCGCTCTCTTTTCGAGCGGCGGAAAGCGGATTGCAGTCGGCACTCTCATCGCTCTCTACATTGCGCCGGCAATATGGTTTCACCCGCATCATCTCTCGTATTTCAGCATGCTGATCGGCGGGCCGAAAAGGGGATACAAATGGCTCTCCGATTCGAACCTGGACTGGGGACAGGATTACGAGCAGGCCGTGGCATTTGCCCGCAAGTCGACCGTTCCGGTCGCCGTGAATCCCGGTATTCTGCCGGTGCCCGGACGAATCCTTGTTAATGCGACCACGCTGCAGGATTGCTTCAGTAGAGACGATATCCATGCATGGCTGCGAGAGTTCGAGCCTGTCGCCCATATCGGGTACTCTTGGCTGGTTTATGATCTCGATGAAAAACACGTTGCCGCGCGCGCGCCCGATAAGCGCCGCCTGCCGGACGAATATTATCTCGCTGCTTTCGCTTATGCCGATGATCGCCTCCATAGAGCCCGGCGGCTGGCGGAGGCGGCGCTTGAAAAACAGCCGCAGCTTTCGGAGGCGCTGTACACCCTAGGCTTGGCGAACATGGGACTCGGGCATCTGGACGAAGCGTTCAATGCCTTCGCATTAGTGCCGGAATCGCATCCGCTCAGGCTGGATGCTTTAGGCAACCTCTCGTTTCTCGCCGCCCTTAAAGGCGACACCGCGGCAAGCAAAACATTTCAGAAGCAGGCGATGGTTCAGGACACGTTCCACTCGTATGCGCGAACGCCGCGCCCGCCCGCCGACCTCGAAGATGAGTACAAGGTCCACAACAACCGCGGAGTTTTCCTCTGGGCCGAAGGCAACCTCTCAGAAGCCGAGCGCGAAGTGCGCGCGGCGCTGGAACTCGAGCCTGATTTCTGCGAAGGATGGGCAAACCTCGCCGCCATCCTCGAGGAGCGCGGCGCTCTCGCTGAAGCGCTGGACATCATTCAGCGATACGAGCGCGATTTCCTCTTGATCGAGCATTCGCCCTTTCGCGATTATCGCATTTACTATGAAGGGAACAGGATCATGCTCGGCGACACGCTCGAGATCTATCCGAGGCCGAATTCGGAAATCCTCAGCCTGAAGGCTTCTCTCTTAATTCATCCGAATGATCCATCGGCTATCAACCGGCTGGCGATTCTCCTGATGAGGAGCGGGCGCTTCGCCGAAGCGTACGAAACTTTGCAGCGAGGATTGGCCGCCGGGATCAAAGACGCCGGCGCATGCTACAATAAGCTTGCGGTGCTTTATATGCAGAAAAAAATGTATTCACACGCGGCGCTTGCCTGCCGGCAAGCATTGGAAAAGAGTCCCGGTCAGTCCACGGTGGCGGAGTTGCTTGCCGTTCTGGAAGAAAAATTGGCCATTTCCGAATCGGCAGAAAAAGCACTTCAATGAACAACAACTGGAAAAATTTGGCCCGAACGCCGGAAAGCAGAAATCTGAGACTGCGGCAGGTCCTCCCGCTGGTGTTGCTCCTCGTTACGGCGCTTCTGGCCTACTCCCATAATTTTTCCGCCGAATTTGTTTACGACGATTACCCTTTCATCGTGGAAAATCCCTCGATTCGCACGTTATCGCACCCGCTGAGATTCTTCCTCGACCGGGAGTCGTTCTCCAATAAAGGCGAATACGTCATCTATCGACCGTTCGCCGCCATCAGCTTCGCATTGAATTACGCGCTGAACGGCTACAGCCCCGCTTCATATCACGCCGTGAACATACTGTTGCACGCCGTCTGCGGATTACTGGTGTATCTCTTCTTCCGCCAGTTGTTCGGCCACAGTGTGTACGCGTTTTTCGTCTCGCTGCTGTTTCTCCTGCATCCCGTACAGACCGAGGCGGTCTCCTGGATTTCAGCCCGTGGAAACTCGATGTTTCTCGCATTCCTGCTGCTCTCTCTCATGTGCTACAGGCAATGGACCGCCGATTCAGAAAAAAAACGCGTCTTCTACGCGCTCGCACTCATGTTCGCCGCTTTCTCCTTGCTTGCAAAGGAAATGGCAGTCGTTCTGCCGGTGCTGATCTTGGTCCATGACTTTTCCGTGAACCGGCCGGAAAAGGCGGGCGAATGGAGGAAGCGTATTTCGGCGCTCCTTCCATTCGCGGCGCTTTCCGTTCTATACATCCTGGCGAGGCACCTGGTGCTCGGGGAAACGAAGCAGATGGATTACTGGGGCGGCTCGTTTTGGGCGTCTTCCCTGACGATGATCAAAGCATTCGCGTACTATGTGCGGCTCATGTTCATGCCGCGTCCCCTCATGGTCGAATATATCGTTCCGATTCCCCAGTCACTACTTCAGCCGACGGTGATGCTCTCTCTTCTTGTTCTTTTGACGAGCGCCCTTGTCTGGTTGATCTCATACCGGCGAATTCCGGCAGTCGGATTCGGCATCGCATGGTTCTTCGGATCGCTTCTGCCGGTCTCCAATATCATTCCTTTACAAGCGATACTGAATGAACGGTTCCTTTACCTGCCGTCGATCGGCTTCTGCGCCGCTCTGGCAGCGCCCCTCCTGATCGTCTCGAAGGTGGCAAGGCCGCTCGCGTACAAAGGAATGGCGCTCGCCTTGGGGTTGATCGCTTTCGGGTACGGCCTTCTCACTTTCGACCGGAACAGCGACTGGCGCGACTCGCTCTCTTTGTGGACGGCATCGGTCAAAGCGTCGCCCCTCGGAACCACCTCCCGTTACAATCTGGGCCTTGAGCTTTATAAACGCGGGCAGTATGATGAAGCTATCGAGCATTTGCAGATCGCCTGCAGGTTTCAAGAACATTTTCCCTCGGCTCACGGAGTGCTCGGCAATGTGTATCTTGCGAAAGGGAAGTGGGACGCCGCGATCCGCGAATACGACATCGGCCTGCGCCAGGCGCCGCAGGATGAGCGAATGCTCCATAATCTCGCGCTCGCATGGTTCGAGAAAGGTTCGGCCCACGCCGAAAACCATGAGAACGCCCAGGCGGTCCAATGCTTCCTGACGGCGCTCGGATATCAACCGGAATTCACACCCGCAAAAGAAAAGCTTCAACAGCTAAGGGGGGCGGTGAAATCTGAGAGCGCAGCAAAGGAAAAACCTGTTCAAGGCAGCCGCCTCTGAATCGGCGGCCGATTGAGCATTATTCTCATGATCGGGACATTGAAGCCCTCGGACAACTGACTATCTTTTCATGATCATAACTCTGGAAAATACTTCGCCGACCATACTTGAAAGAGCCGAAGCCATATTGAAACGGCTTGCGTTCCTTGGGCTCGCCATCCTCGCTCTCTCCCTGTTCGCGCACAAGATCATCGACACCGACATCTGGTGGCATCTGAGGACAGGCAAACTCATCCTGGAATCCGGCCGCATTCCGGCGACAGATCCATATTCCTTTACCGCCGGCGGCAATCAATGGATCGACCTTCACTGGCTGTTCCAATTGATCGTTTACACCGCCTATCACACGTTCGGATCCTATGCGCTGTCCCTGCTTTTCGTCGCCGTCTATTCCGCAACGTTCTACGTTACCTGGCTCTCGTGCCGGCGCCCCAGGAGTCGCCTGTTAGCACTGCTGTTCATCTGGCTCGCGCTTCTTGCCGGCAGCTTCCGATTCCTTGCGCGTCCGGAAGCATTCACCTACCTTATGATAGCGCTGTACACACTCCTCCTCATCAAACACGATCGCGGCCGAATCGGCGCGCGAATTTTTCTGCTCGTTCCGCTGCAAATTATCTGGACCAACCTGCAGGCGCTCTTCATTCTCGGCCCTTGCCTGATTATTGCGTACTTCCTCGATTCTATTTTAATAGATAGGGAAAAACCATATTTTTCAATCCGAAGAAGATGGGATCTGTCAGTATTTTCTGACAGGAAGACACTCCGGCTCGGAGCACTTTTCGCCTTGACCGTTGCCGCTTCCCTCATAAATCCCTACGGATTGAAGGGGCTCCTGTTTCCGGCCACGCTCTTTACGAGAGTCGGCGGAATGGAAAACGTCTTTGCGAATTCGGTCGCCGAATTTCAGCCGCCGTTCTCCGGATACAACGTCACAAGCGCCACGATGTATTTCGCCGGGTTCCTCGCATTGAGCGCCCTTGCGCTCGCGCTCGACTGGCGAAACGCGAGACTCAGCCACATCTTTATCTTTCTCGGAATGGGCTATCTCGCCCTCAACGCCCGCAGAAACGTGCCGGTTTTCATGCTCGCCGTTCTCCCGTTTGTGGTTGTGCATGCTCGAAATGTTGTTGATAGGTGGCGCATGCTCTTCAACCTGGAACGCCGGCATTCCCGCGGCCTCGCCATGGCCGCGTATCTGATGCTCATGGCGATCATGGCCGTACAGACCGTGCGAATATGGAACAATCGGTACTATATCTCAGACAAGCGCGCGGAAAGATTCGGCATCGGCTTCAAAGAACATTCATTTCCGCAGGAGTCGTTGTCGTTCATCAAGGAGAAGAAGTTGTCTGGTCCGTTCTTCAACAGCCTCGATGCCGGCGGCATGTTTATCTGGCAGATGTTCCCATCGGAAAAAGTGTTCATTGATCCGCGCCTGGAAGTAAACACAGAAACCGTTCTGGCCGAGTATTGCAGTGTCCTGTCGAACCCGAAACAGTTCTCCGAACTTGCCGATCAATATGGATTTAACGCCGCCCTCATATCGCACACATCACAAGATGGGCTCTTCATGGCGCCAATCATTTACAGCACCCCCGGCTGGTTCCTCGTACACCTCGATCCCGTTGCCGCCGTTTTCGCCAGGGCAACTTCCAAAAATGTAGACGTGATCGCGAGGAATCGGATCGATATCACTCGCTGGAAACCACCAACAGTCGCGCCCGATGACCCTCTCAACGGACAAAACCCGGACATGTTGAGGAAGATTTCTGATTGGATCAACGTTCTTGCGCCGTCGGACGCAGACGCGCAAATCAAATTCAATCTCGGCCTCGTTTTCCTCGTGATGGGGCAGAATGAGCAGGCGGCCGAGCAGTTGAAGGCCGGCCTCGAGCTCCAACCGGATTCGCCGGAGGCATACTACAATATGGGACTGGCGTTTGACCGGATGGGCCGGCAGGAAACCGCACTCTACTGCTACAAGAAGGCCGTCGCGCTCGACTGGCGGCATGCGCTGGCGCATACCAATCTTGGGCGGATCTATGATGAGCGGGGACTGAAAGACGAGGCAGAAAGAGAGTACAAGCTCGCGCTTCGATGGAATGAAGATGAGGCGATCGCCTTATATAACCTCGGGGCGCTCTATCTCGAAAACGGGCGCTACGACAACGCCCGCAAGTATCTCACGCGAGCACTCAAGGCCGACCCTTCCCTTATCGCCGCACGCGAAGCCCTCCAGCAGCTCGAAAACAAATAGGACGAACATTCTCTCTGACGATTGGGAGGCGAACTTTGCCAAGGCGAAGAGGACCTTCCAACCACAAAGGCACCAAGTCACCAAGAAGAATAAGGCACGTCCCTTGGTGTCTTGGTGCCTTGGTGGTACGCCTTTCTATTCGTGTCTATTCCTGCGTTTCCCCGTTCCGCAAGTACAGCGCGCGTTCCACCATTCGCGCAAGCACCTTCGCGGCGCGATCCGGCGTCGGATACACCATCACTCCCGCTTCCTCTATGGCCAGAACGGGAGGATTCAAATTCGGGCGCGCTCCGATCGACGTTTCAGACGCAACGATTACCGGTTTCTGATACGTGTCGATAAGCTCGATGATCCCGCGCGCGGTCCTCATGTCCTCGCCGACAAAAAGCTCTGACAGGTGGATCAGGTTGTACCGCTCCGCGTGGCACGATTTCCGAAAACCCTGCGCGCGAACGGTCGAAAAACCGATCCCCCCGAGCGCCATCACCGCATCCACATAGTCGCACCGCAACATGACCTCTATCGAATTGATGAAATCCCCCGGCTTCAGCCCGGCCACAAGATCAATCGGATTGTTTCGGCTCCACCACGAAGGAAGAATTTCGTCCAACGCCTCAAGCGTTTCGGGCCTCAGTCTCACGACGTCCAGCCCGACACGTGAACACGCATCCGCGGCCAGGACGCCCCAGCCTCCGCCCGCCGCGACAATCGCGACGCGCTTTCCCTTCGGAAGCGGCTGGCGCTGGAATGCGCGGCCGGTGTCGAACATCTGCTCGATGTCTTCAACCCGGATGATTCCCGCCTGTCTGCACATGACGTCGAATATCTCATCGGAGCCCGCCAGCGAACCGGTATGCGAACGCGCCGCCTTTTCGCCGGCTGCCGTTCGGCCCGACTTGATCAGCACAATCGGCTTCTTTTTTGCCACTGAACGAGCGGTTTGGAACAGCCGCCGCCCATCGTGCGGCCCTTCCAAATACGAAAGTATCACGTTGGTCTGCGGATCCTCACCGAAATATTCCAGGTAATCCTCGGTGTGCAGATCCGCCTCATTTCCGGTGCTGATGAACTTGCTGAATCCCATCTCGCGGTGGAGGCTGAACCGGAGCATCGACGCGCCAACATTCCCCGATTGCGAGCACATCGAGATATCGCCTGGCTTCGGAAAGAACGGCGGCATAAGACAATACAGGCTTAAATGGGCGTTCAGTACGCCGGCGCAGTTCGGGCCCGCAAGCACCATACCGCCACCATGCGCCAACTCCACCATCTGCCGCTCGAGATCCTTCTCCTTTTCACCAAGCTCGCCAAAACCCGCCGTGATCACCACTCCCGCCGGAACTTTCTTTTCGACGCACTGCCGGATAACCGGAAGAACCTGCGGGGGCGGGACGACGATTATGGCCAGATCGACGGCATCGGGCACATCGAGAATGCTCGGATATGCGGTCACTCCCATGACTTCACGTTCGCGCGGATTGACAGGATATACCCGTCCCTGGTAGCCGCCGTCAAGCAGATTGAAGAGGATAAGGAATCCCCATTTGGTGACGCTATTAGAGGCGCCGACGAAGGCAATCGAGCGCGGGTTGAAAACCGGTGATAATCTTTGCAAGACTTTCGACATTTCCTCTATTTCCTGTGGAAGATAATCAAGAGCAGAGACGGCGCCGGCTAGGGGGCATGAAAGAGTCGGCGCCGCCAGGTTGGAGAATCAATAGGCAGAATGACTGCCTGAATCCGTCTTATCAATCTCCCAGGACCACCAGTGCGTCAACGGCGACTGGCTTATCTCCCGAGACAATGAGCGGATTGACGTCTATTTCTTTCACGGCATCGTTTTCGAGACCGATATTGCCGATAGTCATCAAAATCTTGGCCAGCGTCTTGCGGTCGACCGGCGGCTCGCCGCGAAACGCCTCGAGCATTTTCTTTCCCGGCAGCTCATCCATCATCTCGAGGGCGTCTCGCTCCTCGAGCGGAGCGATCCGGAAAGTCACCTGCTTGAGCACTTCAACGAAAATGCCGCCGAGCCCGAGCATCGCGCACGGGCCGAACTGCTCGTCGCGCGTGAGCCCGACGACCAGCTCGCGGCTGCCCGATATCATCTCCTGTACGAGAATGCCGTCCATTGGCTCACCGGCCCGCTTGGTGATCGCATCGAACGCCTCGCCGACTTCTTTTTCATCCCGCAGTTTGACGGCCACCAACTGGCGCTCCGTCTTGTGGGTCAATGCGGGCGAGCAACCTTTCAGGACGACCGGATACCCGATCTTTTTCGCGTATTCGAGCGCCTCTTTCTTGTCCTTCGCGAGGAATTCGCGCGTCACGGGGATGCCGTAGGCGCTCAGAAGCTGCTTGGACTGGTATTCGGAAAGCGTCCGTTGTCCCGCCTTGAGGGCTTGTGTAATGAGTTCCATCGGTTCGCTGCTCCTTATGCTTGATTTCTTTCCGCAAAAATTACGAGGAATGGAGGGCCGCCTTCCGGAAAAAGAGGCAACCGGCTGCCGGCTCCAGTACGCGGTATTATATCATGTGACCCGCAATTTCTCAAAAAGCTCGCCGGATCGTTCTCCCGCCCGTATTATCAGGGCGCGATCGTAGCAACTCCCACACAGGCCGGGCAGCGTCGCTCCCGACCATATAATCCGGGTTCGACCGCGGCCGCAGAATATGTTATATTAAGCTACAAAGCCCCTTTTGGTAGGGCCGAATTCATTCGGCCGGTCTTGAATGTGCGAGTAATTTCGCATTTACCATGGCAGAATTCGATCCAAAAACGGACTTTTGCAGCAGAATATATAATGATAAACGGAAAAGGAGGCGGGTCCGCGATGAATAAATTGCACACCTTTGATGAAGCTGTCCGGTTCCATGGGCACGAATGCCCCGGGCTGGCGATTGGATATAGGGTAGCTGCGACGGCCATTGAACTTCTTGCGGTCGAGCGCCCTCAAGATGAAGAACTGGTTGCGGTCGTTGAAAACGACACCTGCGCCGTCGACGCCGTGCAGGTGGTTACCGGCTGCACCTTCGGCAAGGGCAACCTCGTTTTCAAAGACTACGGCAAGGGCGGTTTCAGCTTCTTTTCGAGAAACAAAAACAAGGCATTTCGCATTACATATCGAGGATTTCCGACTCTGCCCGGTGCTGACGGGGCGCGCATGGAGGAACTGAAGAAACGAATCCGCGTCGAAAATTCGGCGACCGACAACGAGCGAAAAGAGTTCGGCACCCTTCGCCAAAAGCTGATCAAGCATATTCTGACTGTGCCGCCCGAAGAGCTTCTCAAGTGGCAGGAACTGACGGAGGAACCGCCCGCGCCCGCACGCATCCACCAGAGCATCGTGTGCGAAAACTGCGGCGAACAGGTCATGGACACGCGCATCCGGCGCCTGAAAGGACGCAGCCTCTGCATCCCCTGCGCCGAAGCCGCAGCAAAGAAAGCAAGGACATAACGTAGCGCGGCGGAGCATAATATGTAGCGCAGGCTTCCAGCCTGCAAAACGAACCACCAAGACACCAAGCCACCAAGAAGAACTCGCCGAGTCTTCCAATTCCCGCGGTTTGCCGAGAGGCCTCCATGCACTTCACTCGCTTCTCCTGCATCACAATCGAACCCCAAGCTCCGGTAGCACAGGCGTCCCGCCATGCCTGCCACGCGGCTCGCGTGGTGTTCCTTTCTTAAGGCAGATTCTTCGTCGCTCCGCTCCTCGGAATGACAACCTTAAAGAATCCTTGGTGTCTTTGTGCCTTGGTGGTTTGATTTTCTTCAATGCAAAGCTTGTCCCGGACCTCGAACGAAAAATCCAGAATCCAAAATCGAAAATCCAAAATTGTTTGTGCCTCCGTGCCCTCATGCTTGCTTCTCCTGCATCACAATCGAACCCCAAGCTCCGGTAGCACAGGCGTCCCGCCATGCCTGCCACGCGGCTCGCGTGGTGTTCCTTTCTTCCGTCTCTCGTCCGGCGCCTCGCGTCGCTCCGCTCCTCAGAATGACAACCTAAAAATCCTTGGTGTCTCCGTGACTTGGTGGTTGATTTTTCTTTTGTAAGATGTTCCGGTGGCACAGGCAAGAGGCCTGTGCTTCTTGCCACATCAATTCGCCTTTGTTAACCTACCTAGAGCATTACGTCAATCCGATGGAGCCATAAATGCGGCAAAGACTTTTTCTTTCACTTGCATCCCTCGTTCTTCGCCGCCCCGGCTTAATCCTCCTCGTCTGGATAGCCGCCGCGGCCGCCGGCCTCATACTAGCCTCGCGACTTGAGGTGATGAGCGGACGCACCGACCTGCTTTCCCCCGAGAATCCGCATGTGCGCAGCTATGCTGATTTCACTCGGGAATTCGGGACCGCCAACAACATCTACTTCATTATTGAAGGCCCCTCGCTCGAATATTCAAAGAAATGCGCCGATGCGCTCGCAGCCGAAATCGAAAAGCACCCGCAGTATATTCGCGACGTCCTGCACAAGCTGGATCGCTCCGCTGCCGAAAAAAAATTGTTCCTCTATTTTTCGGTCGAGCAACTGCGGGCGATCGAGGAATACCTGGACAAGAACGCCGATCTGCTGGAAAAAATGGGCGCAGCGAAAAACCTGAACGACGTGTTCCCGGTAATTGGAGAACTGGCCGAAAGGCGAGCGAAGGAAAAATTTCAGAATCCAGCCACCGCGAAAGAACTCGATGCGCTCGCCGGATTGCTCGAAACGCTCAATTTTTATCTCTGGGAACATGAGCGTGCGGACCTTGATTTCCTCTCCGACGTAGCGGCCCGAGCGCTGCCGTTCGCCGTCTCCAACGATCCCGACGGCTATCTGGTCGGCAAGAACCGCAAGACCGTGATCCTAGCCGCGCGGCCGAATGCGGAGAAGGAAGATTCGCTGGAGTTTCTTAAGCCGATGATGGCGGCGCTCGTTCAGGCGCGCGAGAACGCGATGAATCGGTTCCCCGATGCCGTTATAGGAATGACCGGCCTTCCCACGTTTGCATACGGCGATCTGCGCGTGATGGAAGAGGAAATGCCCTGGCTTTTTATTCTGGCGCTTGTGGCGACCGTGATCCTCTTCTTTCTTTTTTTTCGCTACCCGCTCGAGATATTTTTCTGCGGCGTCTCGCTGTTGCTGGCACTCGCGACCACGCTCGGCGCCGCCGAAATCCTCATCGGCCATCTGAATATCATGTCCTCCGTCTTCGCGATCACGCTGGTCTCGCTCGGGATCGATTTCGGCATCCACTTTATCGCGCGGTTCAACAACGAGCTCGGACGAAATGCCGACGCAGCCAAAGCGATGAAAGCGGCGTTCATGGGCGCAGGCCCGCCGATAACAACTGGCGCGCTTACTACGGCAGTCGCATTTCTGACGCTCTCGATAACCGACTTCAGGGGACTGGCCGAACTCGGCATCATCGCAGGAACAGGCATCCTGCTGTGCCTGCTGGCGATGATGACCGTGCTCCCGTCGCTGATCGTGCTCCGCACCAGATGGCGGCCGGTCATTCTTGAAAAACGACCTCCGACCGAATTCTTGCTGAGCCGGCTCCTGAATGCCTTCGGCTCGTTCACCACGACGAACGCCCCGGCAATAATCGCTTTCTTTGCGGTGGCGACTCTCATTTCCTGCTATTTCGCGCCGCGGGTTTCGTTCGACTACAATTTCCTGCACATCCAGCCGAAAAATTCCACGACCGGCGAGTACGAGGAAGTCCTCATGGAACGCACCGGAATTTCTCCGTCCTTCGGCGCGATTGTGGAAGATGATCTGGAGTCGCTGAAGAAAAAGACAGAGCGCCTGGCGCGCATGCCCTCGGTTGCGCGGGTGGACGCCGCAAACCACCTGGTTCCGCCCGATCAGGCGGATGCCGTCGAAATCGTTGCCCGCATCAGAGACAGACTCGTGCAAATGGATCAGCGCATGAACAAAAACCACGGGCCGGTGGACGCCGCACGATTGATGAAACAGTTCGAAGAGATGACGAAAGGCCTCTCGACTGCTCTGAAAATCAAATCGATTATCAAGGACGCGGAGATAATTCGTCAACTGGAACGAGCGCATGCGGCCGCCAATACCTTCCTCGAACACGGCAGGCGACTGGATGAGGCGACGGTCTCCGCAAGTCTGGAAGATTTCTCGCGCGAGCTTTTCGCTTACCTGCAAGGCCGCATGGCCGTCCTGACCGACGCGCGGCAGCTCGAACCGGTGCGGTTTTGCGATTATCCGCAAAATATAGCGACGCGATTCATCGGAAAAACCTGCAAATACGCCGCCTATGTTTTTCCGTCGCAAAGCATCTGGAACAAGGATTTTCTCGACAGATTCAATAAGGACCTTCTGCAGGTCGCCCCGAACGCGACCGGCACGACACTGTTCGCGCAATCATTGCTCGAGATCAGCGGAAGAGCGTTGCGGCAGAGCGCCCTGCTGGTTGCGCTTGCCATCATCGTGCTGGTGATCCTCGATTTCCGAAGCCTGATTCCGGCGGCTCTCTCACTCATTTCGGTCGGGCTCGGACTGCTCTGGATGCTCGCGCTCATGGAGCTTTTCGGCTGGCAATACAACCCGATCAATATCATGGCCGTCCCGATTATCCTCGGAATCGGCATCGACAGCGGCGTTCACATTGTTCACGGGTTTCATGATTTTGGCCGGGACGTGCGGGCGGCTCTTCTCGTCTCCGGTCGCGCCGTGACCGTCTCGTCGCTCACCACCATCGTCGGGTTCGCGTGCCTGCTCCTGTCGAGCCATCGCGGCCTGATCAGCCTCGCGCAACTGCTCGTCCTCGGAATGAGCGCCTGCCTGATCGCCTCGCTGATCGTCCTGCCCGCCATCCTCAATATAACTATCCGCAAGCCTGAATGAAGGCGTTATTCAAGAGAACCACCAAGACACGAAGCCACCAAGAAAAGCGCTGCTGAGCCCTCAAAATCCCGCCCCTCGCGGGATGGTCCTACGAACCGCCAAGACACAGCGCAGCAACGCGCCGCAATTAAAATTCTTGGAACACGAATTCCACGAATTCGACAAATTTCACGAATGAAGTCCCGTCTTAACGTCATCATTCCCCCTTGGAAAAAGGGGGACTAAGGGGGATTCCAGAGCCGTGACAACGCCGGCTCCCAGGGATTTAGGAGGCACGTAGCACCGTCTTCCAGCCTGCAAAGAGAGCTAGGACACAACACGGAGTAGGTCATTGACTCCGAAGCATGTTGCCCAAATTAGCAGAGCATCATCATGATTCCCCCTT